>JBDTFL010000548.1:0-8414 GCA_039937955.1 Polyangiaceae bacterium
CGCTCACCCGATAATTCAGCCCTATCGCGACTGGCTGAATCCGAACGGCCGTCGCCCGCCCTCGTGTCCGTCCTGGCGTGTTCTGCAAACGTGGCACGCGCTGTGCTCTGAAGGCGCGAATGCACCACCTCACGTTCGTTCTCAAACGGGCGCATCACGCGACGCTGAAAATGCTCCGTCCCATCGCGGCCCGATACGATCTGACGCCGGCGCGCGTCGACCTCCTCAACATTCTCCTCGTTAGGGATTTCGGACCGGCCATCATGCCGTATCAGGCGGCCATCGCACGCGCTCTCGGCCTTTGTCGCTCGACGATTTGCAAGATGGTCGTCGCGCTTGAGAAAGCCGGATTCGTCAAACGCGTTCTTGCGCTCTGGGGAGACCAACGATGCCGACGCATCAAGCTGACGCCTTACGGCCGCCGCTGTTTGCTCCGTGTTTTAAAGGCGATTCGCGGTCGTGTGGTCGAGCGGCCTTTGTATAACGCCCTCACACGCTACGCGCGCACCCGCGACGCGCGCACGACTTTCATTCACGAGCTCGACCAGCGTGCGATGCGCCTCTCCTTTGCTCTCGGCGATCGCGCCGGGCAAAGTTTCTATCCGGATATAAGGCTTCCCTGGCGCCCGAGTCGTGATCGTCCGACGTCGCCGCTTTTCAGCCCAGTCAGCCCGGACCGCCGCCGCGCGCCAGACCTTCCTGGACCACTGTGACGATCATCTCGACGAGCTTCTCGTACAGCGCATCGCCTTCGTCGGCACTCGCCTCGCTCGGCGCGCCGGCATAGGCGCGCGTCATACCCATTTCCAAGAACGTCTTCTTTCCCCCACGAATTCCTTCTGAGAGACTCACCGACACGGATGACAGCTTCTGATAACTGCCCGCGTCTTGATTCGCGGCGAGCACGAGCGACGATTTGTAACGGCCCGCGTGACACTCGCCTTTCTTGAATTCGTCCGACAGCGTGCGCGCAAAACGACGCTCGAGCGGGCACGCGCAAGATGCATGTATATTCCCCGAAATCGCGGCGCGCACTGCCTCGTCATGTGCAGGCTCGAGATGATTGTTGACGAGACAGACGTGCGAAAAACCCTGTTTTTGCAGACTATCGACGATCGCTTTCAAAAACGCGGTGAGCACCGGTGCCGGGATCGAGAGCGCGCCAGAAAATCCACCTGCGAAGTCGGTCACGCCATACGAAACCGTGGGCGCAACCAACGCGTGGACGCCCGCCTCCTCGAGCGCGATTGTCGCGCGGTCGGCAGCGGTCTCACTCAAGATCGAATCGGTCGCCAGCGGAAGATGCGGGCCGTGCGGCTCCACACTCCCGACTGGCAAGAGCGCGACGGTCGGCGGCTTCGAAAGAAACGCGCGCAGCTCGTCGGTCGTGAGCTCCGACAGGTAGGCGCTCTCGCTCACGATTTTTTCTTCGCTTGCTCGCCTTGGCGAAGCGCTTTGCGATCGACCTTGCCGCGATCATTTTTCGGCACGTCGGTCACGAACTCGATCACACGCGGATATTTGTGCTTCGAGATCTTCGACTTCGCGAAATTTTGAAGATCGAGCGAAAGCGCTTCATTTCCCGTGAATCCATCGCGCACGATGACGAAGGCTTTCGTCTTCATCAGCCCTTCTTCTTCGATGCCGATGACCGCTGCGAGCATCACCGCTTCGTGGCGCATCAAGCATTCTTCGACCTCGACCGGCGCGACCCACAAGCCGCTCACTTTGACGAGCTCGTCGGCTCTTCCTGCAAAATACAAATATCCACCTGCGTCGACTTTGAAGAGATCGCCGGTGCGGCACGCGTGTCCGTAAAATGTTTTCCAGCTCTTGTCGCGATCCAGCCAGTAACCGAACGACACGCTGTCGCCCTTCACCCAGAGCACACCGATCTCGCCGGGCGCACATGGCGCTGCGCCCAAACCGTCGGCATCTTCCGGCAAAATGGTGAGCTCATAACCGTCGACCGCGCGCCCCAAGCTGCCGGGTTTGATGTCGCCGGGCCGGTTGGATGCGTAAATGTGGAACATCTCCGCCGAGCCGATGCCGTCGTAAACGTCGCTGTGAAAACGTGCGGTCCAGCGATCGAGAAGGGCTTCTGGCAACGCTTCACCAGCTGAAAGCGAGAAACGGATCGACGAGAAATCGAGCCCTTTTCCGCCTTTTTTCTGCAGAGCCGCATCGTGCTCCAAAAGCTTGCCCAGCATGGTCGGAACATTGGTGACGATGGTCGCTTTGTACATCTCGATCGCGCGCATGAGCGACTCCGGCGTCGGACGCTCGCTGAACATGCCAACCGTTGCGCCGACCGCGAACGGAAACATCAAGTTGGTGCCAGTGGCATATCCGAAATACAAACGCGGCACCGAGACCGTCACATCATTGGTTGCATAGCCAACGGTTTTTTTGGCGTAGACCTCGGTGTTGAATGCGAAGTCCCGATGCGAGTGGATGTTCGCTTTGGGCTCGCCCGTTGACCCGCTCGTAAAGAGCCAGATGGCCGGCTCGTCACGATGCGTGATGCGCCGATTGAGCTTATTTTCAGCCGCTTTCCCAAGGTCGTCGGACAGCTCGCAAAAGCGACTTTCTTGCGCCCCCACGCGCGACTCCGGCGACATCGAATCCAAAAAATCTGCGAGGCCGGTCGGCGCTTCAGGATCATCACCGGTCGGCGCATCGGGAGCGACCCACACGCGAAGAACCTCGCGGCCGAATTTCGTTTCGGCGAACGCCTCGTGCAGCGCCTCCGCAACTTTCGGCGTCGTCACGATCGCCGAACAACGCGTGTATTCTACAAGATAACGAAGTTGCTCGAAGGGCACGTCCGGATTCGCCATAGCCACGACCGCACCCGCGGCGATCGTTCCATGAAACACCCACGCAAACGGCGGCACGTCGGGCAGCGCAATGAGAACTCGTTCGCCGCGACGCACGTCGGCCGCGATGAGCGCCGCCGAAAACTGCAGGGTCTTGTCGGCGACTTGTTGATAGGTCCACGACCGGGTGCCGAAACGCAGCGCGATTTTTTTCCCGAGCCCCTCGCCGAGTCGATCGAACAAGAAGTAATCCGCCAGATTGAACGTTTCCGGGAAGGTGACCGCCATGTGAACGTCATACCTCAGGATCGACTGGTCCGAGTGGCACATCACTGACACACAATTTGGCCTTATTTCCGCGGGTTTTTACACTGTGGTGTTGGCGTACATCCTGCGAAGAACGCTGGGCCGCCACCAGCGGAGCTTCTTGAATCCGTCGCACGACTTCGATCCCGGAGACCACGTAAAAATGAAATCAATCGCTTCTCGCATCGTCCCCTTCGCCGCCGTCGCGGTGACCCTCTTTTCACTGAGCGGCACCGCGCGCGCAGACGCATTGCCACCGAGCGCATGCGAGGACGTTTCGCTCGCGGGCCAAGCGTGCTCCGTTGCCGGACCCAACGAGGACCAAGCCGGAACCTGCGTCGCAACCACGTGTCCGCATTCCGCTCATTATGAGGACGGCGGCTTCGGTCCAGTCACCAACGATCCTTGCGCAATCTGCGAAGCCCCCGACGGTGGTTCCACGTCCGGCGACGGCGGCGCAGTCACCACGCGACCCGATGCAGGAGCTTCGTCGACGCCGAGCTCGAGCTCCGGTTGCTCGGCAACGCCCGACACGCGCGACAGCGCAACGGGCTTCGGCATGCTCGTCCTCGGAATGATTGGCCTCGGACTCTCGCGTCGCAAGAACAAGAAGAGCGCGTGAATCAAGTCACGCTCGATCGATACGTCGACGCAGTAGCCGCCCCACTCGATGGCGTGCGGCGCGCTGCGCTCGGCGCGATCACGAAAAGTCAGAGCCTCACGCGCGTGGTCGCGCGTCGTGATGCACGCGTTCCATTCATCGCCGCAGCGCAAATCATGCTGCTTTTCGCGGTGACGGCGACGCGTCCGCTTTGGCTCTTCGTGCTCGGCCCGATCGTGCTGGGCATTCCTCATCTCGCGAGCGACGTGCGCTATTTGGTTTTGCGACAGCGCGTTGCTCGTGAGGTGATCCTCGTCGCATGTGCAGCGAGCGCCCTGTTCGTGGGCATTCGCGTGCTCGATCTTTTCCATGCAGCACCCTCCCGTTTGTCAGGTCTCGAGGTCGGCATCGTCATCGCGTGGTTCATGGTCGCGATCGCATCCGGCGCCCGTGAACGAAAATCACGCGCTCCGCTTTTTGTGCTTCCGCTCTTGCTCGCCTTTGGTTGTTTCGCCGCGTCGCATGCCGGCGTCGTCCGCATCGTCTTCGCGCACGCGCACAATTTGATCGGCATCGCCGCGTGGATCGTTTTGTTCCGAAAAAACAAGCGCGCCGTGATTCTTCCGGCTCTCGCGCTCACCGCCGCGACCGCGCTTTTACTCTCCGGCGCGACGTTGCCATTCACCACGCACGGCGGTTTGCAGAGCTTCGGTTTTGACCTTTCAAACGTCGGACGCTTCCTCGCGCCCGGTGCGTCACCGCAAGTCGCCACTGCAGTCGCGCTTTCGTTCGTGTTCTTACAATCCGTGCATTATGCAACTTGGCTCGTTTGGATTCCGCAGGACAGCTTGCCCGGCGAAGGCACGTTCACTTTTCGCATGACGGCACGCTCGCTCGTTTCGGATTTCGGAATTCTCGCACTCGCGATTTTGGCGGTCCTCGCACTCGCATTGGCGGTCTCGGCGGTGCACAGCGCGCGCTCCGCGGTCAGCATGTACATGTCGCTCGCGACGTTCCACGGCTATTTCGAGATCGCGATTTTGGCTTATTTTGCCGCGCGCGGACGTGGTCAAGCTAAGACGACGTCGTGAATTCGAGCTACGAATTTCTCTGGGTCCGCTACTTCGCGTTTACCGTCATCATCGAAATGCTCGTCGCGTTTCCGATGTTGCGTAGCGCAGACGTTTCGGTGCCACGTCGCATCGGCGCCATCCTCGTCGCGAATTTCACCACGCACCCGCTGGTCTTCTTTTTTTGGGCGAAGATCCTGCACGATCGCACCGTGCTCACGCTCGTCGCCGAGTCGTGGGCATTGCTCGCCGAGACCGGCGTCTACGCGCTCATTTTTTCGGATCTGAAGTGGCCCCGCGCCCTCGCAGTGAGCGCCCTCGCCAACGGCGCTTCCTACAGCATCGGCGTCATCGCTAACCGAATGCATTGGCTCACGTGAGAAAAAAGCCGATCAACGCGTGGGCGTTCAAGACGACGGAACGTCTACCTCAATGGTCGGGCTCATCGGTCCGCGATTGCCGGCCAGGTCGTACGGCCTGACCGCGTAACGATATTTCGTACCGCCCAAAACGCGTGCGTCTTCGTAGCGCGTGGAAACTCCGCGCACGCTGGCGCGATGAAAGAGCACGCCGTCCGACTCCGCGCGAAAAAGTTGATAGCCGTAGATGGCTTCGTTGTCGGTGGCGCGATCCCAGTTCACGAGCACGTGGCCATTTTTGTATTCTGCACGTATTTTCGAGCCATTTTCCGCCCATTTTGGAGCAATTTCGTCGGTGCTCTCCGGTGCTTGTCCGAGCTTCTTGGGCCAGAGCGTGCAGTCGACCCGCCGAAAATTTTCGTCCAGAGATTTGCAAACGTTGCCGTACACGCAACGCACCACGCGATCTTCGTTTCCGGATTTCCATTTGTTGGGCAAATCCGGATCGGCCAAGAGCGCGCGTGCCATTCCGATCAAATCACCATCACCGTCCGCAATAATTTTTTCGGCGAGCGCGACAGTTCCAATTTTCCCGGCGGCGACGACGGGCGTCGACAATCCTGCTTCACGAAGCGCGGCCCGCACTGCCTTCGGAATGTAGAGATTCGCGCCGTCCGGATAATTATTTCCGGGCATGCAGCGATCGCCCGAGTAGCCGGTGTACGGATAGAGCGGCTCGCCTTCGATCACACGCGCGTCCTCGAATTTGCCACCAGCCGAGAGTGAAATGTAATCGACGCCGGCGCGTGCGAGCCTGACCGCGATGAGTGATGCGTCGATGGTCGTGTAGCCGTTGCGGATTGTTTCATCGCCGACAAAACGCACGCCGAGCGGGAAATCATGACCGATTTCGGATCGCACGCGTTCAACGACGCGGAGCGGAAGTCGCAAACGATTCTCGAGCGAGCCGCCGTATTGATCTTTTCGTTTGTTGAGCGCGGAGAGAAAAGAGGAGAGCGTGTACGCGTGCGCCATGTGCAGCTCGACGCCGTCGAAGCCACATGCACGAGCACGAGCCGCCGCGGTTCCGTACGCGTCGACGATCGCGTCGATGTCTTCCAACGAAAGCATGTCGACGGTTTGCCGCCAGCCCGATCGCGAGATCTTCAAAAAATGAATGATCTGCGGAACCACTTTTCCGGGACCGGCATCATGGCAACGCGCACGCAGATCGGACAACCCTGGAACGAAATCGTCGGACGAAATTCTGAGCAGCGGACCGCTCTTTGCGGAATGCACGGCCATCGCTTCCAAAACGACGAGCCCGACACCACCACGCGAGAAACGCGTGTATCTCGCACGTATATCGTCGTTGACGAAGCCGTCCTCGCCCGACAACCGCGTCACCATCGCCGGTAAAACAAGCCGGTTCGGCAACTTCATGCCCCGAATCGTGAGCGGCTCGAACAGGCGAGTCATTTCGCTCGATCGAAGATCGCCTGCGCGATGATCAGCTTGAGGACGTCGGTTGCGCCTTCGTAAATGCGAAGCGGACGAATCTCGCGATAGAGCTCTTCGACCTTTGATCCGAGCGTGACGCCGAGCCCGCCGTGCAGCTGCACCGCGCGGTCGATGATGCGTTGCGCATTTTCAGTGGCCGTCATTTTCGCCATCGCTGCGCGCTTGCCGGACTCGCGGCGATCAGCGGCGCCGCTGATCGTTGCGGGAGAATCATTTTGTGCGGCTGCGGTCGCGACGAGAAAACGCGCAGTGGTGAGATCGACCGCCATCTCGGCGATCGCCGCTTGCACAAGCTGCAGATCAGCGAGCTTTCCGCCGAATTGCTCGCGAGTTGTTACGTGATGGACTGCTTCTTCGATCGCCCGCCACGCCATGCCGTTTGCTGCAGCACCCACGCTCGTACGGAAAATACCGAGTGTTCCGAGCGCGAGCGACAAACCTTGGCCGACCGCGCCGAGCAGTGCGTCGGCCGGAAGCCGACACGACGAGAACATGATGCGGCCGAGCGGATGATGCCCCGACAGCGCAATGCTCGAGAGCTCGACGCCAGGCGCATCCGCGGGAACCAAAAATGCGCTGATCCCTTTTTTACCGAGCGACGGATCGGCGTTTGCGAACACGATGAAGTGATGCGCGATGCCGACGTTGGAGATGAGCGTTTTCTCGCCGTCCAAGATCCACTGCTCGCCTTCGCGACGCGCAGTCGTGCGCATCGAGGCAACGTCGCTGCCCGCGTTCGGTTCGGTGAGCGCGAAGCCGCCGATTTTTTCGCCGGCGACCATCTGTTTGACGAGATCCGTTTTACCCGACAAAACAAGCGGGTTCATGCACAGGCCTTGAACCGCAAAAACCGAATCTGCGAGAGGCGCGTGATAGCCGAGGATCTCGCGGATGGTGCAGAGCAGCCCGAGCTTGCCGCCGGCGCCTTCCAAATATTTGAACAGACCGACCGACGCTAGGCGCTTGCCCACGCGAACCGGGTCACGAAGATCTTCGTCTGCTTCGAGATTCGATTCCTGAAGCTTGCGCGCGAGCAGGCGTGCGTCGTCATTGTAGAGACGCGAGGTGTCGTCCCACGGCGATGCATCGAACGCGCGCGGCTTCACGGCTTTGCCCGAAATGGAAACGGTGCGCCTTCGTATGTGACTGCGCGCTTCTCGGTCCACGCATCGAACGCCGCGCGGAAATCTGGATGCTGCATGCAGATGGCTTGTGTCTGCGCCTCTGCCTCGATCGCTTGATCGAGATTCATGGCGTATTCGCTCTCCAGCATTTGCTTGGTCATCGCGTGCGCGAACGCCGGACCCGACGCCAGCCGCTCCGCCCAATTACGTGCAGTTTCCACGCATTTTTCAGCAGAAACCACGCGATTTACGAGGCCAATGCGCAACGCTTCCTCCGCGCCGACGATGTCGCCCAAAAACAAGAGCTCGCTCGCGCGCCCAAGACCAATCACGCGCGGAAGCAAAAATGCTGCTCCCATGTCTGCTCCGCACAGTCCGACTTTGGGAAAAATGAATCCGAACTTTGCGTTCTCGCTCGCGATCCGAAAATCGCAGGCGAGCGCAATCACTGCTCCGGCACCGACCGCGGTTCCATTCACGGCAGCGACGATGGGTCTCCGCACTTTGCGAATGTTGGCGATCAATCGGCCAGTGGTGCGCGTGAATTCGACGAGCCCTTTCATGTCGCGCGCGAACAATTCGCCGATGATGTCCTCGACGTCGCCGCCCGAACA
>JBDTFL010000549.1:0-3259 GCA_039937955.1 Polyangiaceae bacterium
GAGGCCATCACCGCGGCGAACAATATCGTCGCGTCACTTTCGCCGGGCTCCGATGCGATCGTGATCGAAGCGGCTCGCGAAGCACGGGTCGTTTCACCGCTCGATCGCGACGCACGCCATTTGCGCGCGGCCATCACCACACTTTCTGCGCGCGAGGTCGAAGGCGATCTCTCGCCGGCGGTAGCACTCGCCGCAGATCGATTGCGCGCGCTCGGCGGAAAGAAACGAATCATCGTCATCACCGACGGTGCGCTCGCCCACAACGAGCCGCTCGCACCATCCGGCATCGACACCGACGTCGTTCAAGTCGGCGAGCCCGTCGACAACGCCGCCATCGTTCGCGTCGACGTCCGCACTGGAGTCGACCCGAGCACGCATCGCGATCAAGCGCAGCTCTTCGCAATGCTCGATAATTATAGCGGATCCGCACGCGACACCTTCGTCACGCTCACCATCGAAGGCCACACCGATCCGGTCGCATCGCGCCGCGTGCTCTTGCCGCCGAACGCGAAGACGCCCGTCGTTCTCTCATTTTATCCGGCACGCGCGGATGAAGGCGCAGGTCTCACCGTTCGTATTTCTGCTGCAGCGGGTGAGCAAGACGCCCTGGCGATCGATGACGTCGCGTTCGGTCGTGTGCCGGGCGGGCGCCGTGTTCCGGTGGTTCTCGCATCCAACGCGAGCTCGTCATGGATTGGTCGCGCAGCAGCATCCGACCCCGACGTCGATCTGCAACGCATCACGATCGCGGAGCTCGCCACCGTCAACATCGATCCCGACGCGCTCGTCATCGTCGAAGGCGCATGCCCAGAAACATTTCCCGGACGCGACGTCCTCGTCGCAGCGCCGCCAGTCGGCACCTGCCTGGGGGTCGATGTCTCGGCACAAATCGATCAGCCCGATCTCACGTCGTGGGACGGTGGCGATCCGCGCCTCCGATTTCTCACGCTCGACGGCGTGCATCTTTCACACGCGACTCCATTGTCTGCAGAGGGCGCTGGCGCATCACTCGTGCGCGCAGGGAAATTCACGCTGATCGCTGATGCGTCGACGCCGGGCCGCACGGCGACGATTTTGGGATTCGACGTCGGCGAGAGCGATTGGCCGCTCAAGGCTTCGTTCGTTTTGTTCGTTCGAAACGTGATCGAGCTCGCACAACTGCATCGCTCACAAGGCGGCGCCGGACCAGCACGCACCGGCGAGCCGCTGCGCATCGCATTGCCCAACGGCGTCACCAGCGCAAAAGTCATCGCCCCTGACCAACCCGAGCACGAGGTCGAGAGCAAAGGCGGCTTCGCAGTTCTTCCGGGCGTCGATCACGCAGGCGTGGTTCGCGTGCATTGGGTCACGCCCCATGTCGGCAGCGTGACCATTCCCGTCAATCTCACGAGCGAAGCAGAGAGCGACGTTCGCGCGAAGCCCATCGCGATCGACACGAGCGCTGGAGCCGAAGGCGCGGTAGTTCGCGCACCCGACGCGCATCACGAGTGGACGATGATCCTCGCGCTCATCGCCACGTTGGTGCTCGCATTCGATCTTTACTGGTACACGCGGGGTCGCACGGCAGCTGGTGCAAGAAGCGCCGCATCTGGAAAGATCGCAGGAGCGCCATCCCCGAAACGAGAGGCGGCATGATGCCGCTCCTCACACGATTCATATATCTCGCGATCGGCCTTATTTTGTCGGCGATTGCGCTGCGTGCGGCGTTGGTTGGTGGTGAGCACAAGAAGGCGCGCATCGCGATCGCAGTGTTTGCGCTTGCGCCTCTCGTCTACGAAGGACTGGCGTACGCGGGCCTCTTCAAAGAGACCGTTTTGCGTTTCGAGAATCCGCCGGGCTTGGTGCTGGTGGCAGCAGCAGGAATTTTCACGGTGTGGCGCATCGGAAAAATTCCGGCGCGCGTCGGCAAATTGCGCCGGCCGTTGGTGATTTTTTTCGTCACTCTTTCGCTGCTGCTGGCCTCGCTCGCAGTGGCCGCTCCCGAGATCGGAAAGAAGCTCGATCGCATGACCATCTTGCTCGGCGTCGATCGCTCACGGTCGATCCAGCTCGTGCCGAATGGACAGGAGCGCATCGCTTCGGAATTGAAGCTCGTCGAAAAAGGAATGCACGACGACGATCGCATCGGGACGGTCGTGTTCGGGTCCGAAGCTGCCACCGAAGATCCGGTTCGCCCGAAGAGCGATCTCGCGCCGCCGCAACGCATCGAAATCGGTCGCGACGGCACGAACATCGAAGCGGCGATTCGTCACGCTTTGGCTGAAATCCCAGCAGATACTGCGGGTCGCATCATTCTCTTGACCGACGGCGTGCAGACGCGCGGCGATGCGATGTCGGCCGCCGCTGCTGCCGTTGCCGCAGACGTTCCAGTCGACGTCGTCGTGCTCGAGCAAAAAAATGTTCCCGACGTTCGCGTTGCAAGCGTCCGCACGCCGGCCCACGCCGACGAAGGTGAGGCGCTCGATCTTCGCGTTGTCACGTCGAGCGCAGTCCCCGCCGACGTGGAGGTTCGCGTCAAACGCGACGGACAGATCATCAGCAAAGGCAACGCGCACATCGAAGCCGGCGAAGACGTGCTTCGCGTTCGCGAAACGGCGACCGAGCCCGGCCTGCATCGTTACGACGTGGAGGTCACCGCGCTCGATCCGAATACCGATCAAACTCCAGAGGACAACTCGGCGAGCTCGTTCGTTCGCGTGCGCGGTCCGGCGCTCGCGCTCGTGCTCGAAGGCGATCCCGGAAAAGGCGCTGCCATCACGAGAGCCTTGGAATCAAGCGGTTTTCGCGTCGACATTCAATCCACCAGCGGCGTGCCCTCCGACATCGGTGGATTCGCTGGATACGACCTCGTCGTCTTGAGTGACATTCCCGCGAGCGATTTGGCGACCATCCAAATCGATGCGCTCGCGAGCTACGTGAAAGATCTCGGTGGCGGTTTGCTCTTGCTCGGCGGCGACAAGGCTTTTGGACCCGGCGGCTACGCGCGCACGCCCATCGAAGAAATTTCGCCGGTCGGTTTCGATCTCAAAGAAGAGAAGCGACGCGCATCGCTCGCCGAGGTCATCGCCATCGACTACTCGGGATCGATGGGCATGAAGGTCGGCAATCAAACGAAGCTCGCGCTCGCCAACGAAGCGTCGGCACGCAGCGCTTCGCTTTTGGGGCCTGGCGACATGCTCGGCGTCGAGCACGTCGACACGAGCGTCGCATGGACCATTCCGCTCGGGCCCGTGACCGACGTGAACGCGATCGGCGCGAA
>JBDTFL010000550.1:0-3488 GCA_039937955.1 Polyangiaceae bacterium
TACCGCCCCGCAAAGACGGGCTCACGTTGCACACCGCCGTTGCGGACATCTTCGGCGTCGAGCTGCCCGGCGCGCTCGGATTCTTGTTCGCCGCTGCAGCGTGTGGCGTTTCAGCGTGGCGTTTGCGAGGCAAGCTCGGCGAGTTCGCGCCGGCCGCCGCGTTCACGCTCTTGGTGTTCTTCTTCTTCAACAAATGGGCGTTTGCGAACTACTATTTTCTCACGATGGGCGTCGCGAGCTTGGCCGCCGCGGTTCCTGACAAACTCGTCCCGAGGGCGGGATTCCCTTCGGTCCAAATCGCCGTAAAATAAGGCTACTTCGTGTCGCGCGTCTCGGTCTCTTCGATCTGAGCGAGCGCGATGGCGAGCGCATCTTTCGCGCGGTCGAGCGAGCTCTTGTCGGCGTTCCATTTTGCGCCCGCGCGGTCGGCGCGTACGGTTTCGGCAGCGAGCTTCTCGCGAAGGTTGTTGATCTCGTCGCGCGCAGTCGACAGATCGGCCTCGAGCATCGCGGCGCGGTCCCGCGCGCCACCGAGCTCGCGTTCGAACGAATCGCGGTCGCGGGTCGAAGACGACAGACGTTCTTCGAGGTCGGCGATGCGTGCAGCGTTTTGCGAGTCGCTGTCGCGCTTGGCTTGGGTGATCGCCGAAAGCTGCTCGCGCGAATTTTGGAGCTCGCTCGCCGCACGCTCCTTTTCGCCATTCGCTTCATCGATCTCGCGCCGCGCTTTGGCCTCGGCGGATGCGATCCGTGCGTCGCGCTCGTTTTCGACCGCCGCGATTTTGTCGCCTTGCTCGGCCGCCAACGCTGCGAGCTGCGCGTCGGCGCGTGACTGTGCGTCGACCAATTGACGATCACGTTCTTGCGACAATTGCGAAAGTCGATCGTCGCGGTCGGCTTCGAGCGCGGCCACGCGGTCGTCGCGATCGCGTTCGAGCGAGGAGATACGCTCATCGCGCGCGCGCTCGATGGATTGAATGCGCTGATCGCGGTCGCGTTCGAGCTTGGCGATTCGATCGTCGCGATCCTGCTCGATCACGGAAATCTGATTTGCTTTGTCGGCCTCGGCGGCGGCGACTGCCACGTCGCGCTCACGCGCGAGATCAGCCAAGCGCGTGTCGCGATCGCGAATGAGGTCTGCGAGGCGCGTGTCACGATCCTGCTCGATTTCAGCCACTTGCGCGGCAAGATCGCGTTCGAGCGCAGCAACGGCCGATGCACGTGCTTCGTTCAGCTCGGTTGTGCGAACGGCGATGTCCTCGGCCGCTTCTTGTCGCAGCTCGTCGAGCTCGCGCTCGCGTCGTGATTCGGCGGTCGTCAGATCTGCGGCGTGCTTCGCGTTGATCGCCTCGAGCTCGCGCGCGGCTTCCGCACGCGTACGTGCAATTTCTTCGGCGTGCTCGCGCTGTCGTGCCGTGAGATCCGACGTGTATTCCTCACGCAATTCTTTTTCGTGCTCGAGCAGCGACTTTGCGCGCTCGCGAATCGAGTTCTCTGCTGCCGTTTGGAGCGCGTCGTCTTTCGACCGTTGGAGATCGACGAGCGCTTGATCGTGCTGCGCTTGCAGCGACGTCATCTGCGCTTCAGCGTCGGCGCGCGTTTCGTCGAGCGCCTGCGCCATCGTCATCTGATGCTCTTCACGGAGCTGCGCGATCGTCGTTTCACTCTCGGTGCGGAGCTGCGTGACGAGTGATTCGTGTGACGATGTCATCTCGTTCACGCGCGCGCGAAGCTCGACCGCCTCTTTCGTCCGGGCCTCGGATTCCGTGACCGCGCGAGTCATGCGCGTCTTGAAATCTTCGCTCGCCTTCTTTGCCTGCTCTTTGTCGGCTGCGAGCGCATCGTTCTTGTCGCGTGCGTCCGCGAGCTCACGTTCCGCCGCGAGCACTTTGTCTGCAAATTCGCCCTTCGCGCGCTCGAGCACCAGATTTTTTTCGCGGGCGTCGAGGATCTCTTTTTCTTTGCGCGCGAACGACTCTTTGAGCGCGAGGATCTCTTTGTCCTTCTTGTTGAGATTTTCGCGAAGATCCAAAAATTCGCGGCTCGAGACTCCGCCGCCTGCGGGCTTCGGTGCGATCGACGTCGCCGAGCTGGACGTTGCGAGTCGCGATTTGAGATCTTCGATCTCCCGATGGCTGGTCGCGAGCTCGCTCTCCAATCCTGAAATCTTGGTCTGCGCAGCGAGTGCGTCGGCGGCGCCCGTCATGGGCACGTGAATCTGTGTGTCGGCGAGCTCGAGTGGTGGCGATGATCGATGAGCAGGCGGCCCCGCGGACGGCGCCTTCGCGACGACCGGCGCTTCGACATGCGTCTCGTGCGCTTCTGGATCGGCCGCTTGCTCATGAAGAACCGCGTTGTGCGCGGTGTCCATGTCCTCGACCGGCGGCGGCGCTGCGCTTTCTCCGGTAATTCGGCCGAATGCGTCTTCGATGTCGACGTCGGCCTTCGATGCGCGAGGCATCGGCGCGGGTGCTTGCGACGGCGGACGCGGCGATTGCGACGCACGCTGAGGCGGACGCGAAGGCATTTTTTGAATTGCGGTCGGCGCGTTGTCCATCTCCGGCGCGCGACCAATCTGCGTGGCGTCGTCCTCTTGATAGTCGCCGCCAACGTTTTGCAGATCCGACGAGTCCACGATCGCGACATCGTCGTCGACGACGATCATCTCGTCGCCTGCTCCATTCGCGGGCTCGCCCAGCGGAACGAGCGGCTGAATGTGATCGAGCAGCTCACCGAATGCGATCGGCTTGTGAACGTAATCTTCCGCGCGTGTTCGCAGCTTTTTGTGCTGCTCGAACGTCTCGTCGCTCGATTCGCTCGACATGATGATGAGCGGAACGTCCTTCAGCTTCGCGTCTTTTTTCAGCTTGTTGCAGACCGAAAAGCCGTTCATGCGCGGCAGCTCGATTGACAACAAAATCAGATCGGGACGCTCCGCGGCGGCCTGTTGCAAACCGACGTTGCCGTCATCGACGACGAGAATCTCGCAACCAAGCTTTCCAAGCTCGGAACGGAGCTCGCCTGCGAAGGCTGCATCGCTCTCGAACACTAGGACTTTAGTGGACATCGGCATTCGAGACTATCGTAAGCGATCGAACAACAGGGCCCAAAATAGAGGTTATGTTCTCGTGACCTAAGTGTCGCTTCTCGCATCAAAACCTCGGCCTCATCTCGAGTTCGCAACGCCGCGCAAGCTCCCGAAAGCACGCGACCTGAACGGCCGCGTGGTCGTCCTCGATTTGGCATTTGCATCGGAAGCGGGCGGCGGTTTCGACAAGCTCACGAAGCCGCTGATCGACGGTTTGGGCTCACGCCTCGCCGCTTGGGTCGATCATCACGATCACGTTTTACATGCAGAATACAAGAAAGATCCGCGCTTCATTCTCGCGACGAAAGCGGAGCATGGCGCGTGTCCCGAGATGATCACGCCCGACATCGTCGCCCGTGCGGGTGACATCAACACGGTCGTTTGCCACAACGATTTCGAC
>JBDTFL010000551.1:0-5021 GCA_039937955.1 Polyangiaceae bacterium
CACTCCTTTGGGCATTTTGCGCAACGCCAACATCACTGACCGAGAATGATTCCGTGAGCCCGGCCTGTTTGACCGAAGCTGGCGTGCGCGCCATAGGTGGCCCCGCACCTTCGTTGAATGCATCCACGCCCGACGATTCGTGCTCGCTTTTCGGCCCCGATACTCCGCCAGGACAAGTGCGTCCGCGCGATCCGGATGTCACCGGAGGTTATTTTCAGCCGATTCGCACACGAGCGGGATCGATCACTGCCTTTGGATTCGAACGCGTCCTTTGTGATCTGCCCAACGCGCCCGCGGCCGTGACGCTGCAATTCAACCAGCAGTATGTCGCGAACCGAAATCCTGCGCCGCCGACGATTGCCGTAACAGTCGCCGGAGCTCAAGCCGACTTCGGAGATCTAAGTGTTGGGTCGCACGTGAGCTTTCGTGTGTCGTGGAGCGCGGCGGACGCCGAGAGCTACGTCGTCTTCGACACTGCGAGCGAATCGGTCGTGCCAGCGCGCGAGTCGATGCGAGTCTCGTGGTTCGCGAGCAACGGGAGCTTCGACGCCGATCGAACCGGTCGCGACGACAACGACACGACGACGTATACGGACAATGGCTGGAACGCGCCGGGCAACCCGAGCGTCGTGCATCTTTGGGTCGTGCTACGCGACAGTCGCGGTGGCGTGAGCTTCGTGAGCGACGATCTCACGGTAAAATAAGCGCGAATGCGATTGTCGACCAGTCGTTCTTCACGAGGATAGAATCGAACGTTGCCCGCGATGCCGACGAAATCGGAACCGAACATTCGAACGATCGCGCAGCGCGTCGCGTTGGTTTTCATCGCGTTCGGCATCGTCGTCATTTCGGTTGGAGCCTGTCTTCCGACAGGTCGTGCGTGCAATCCGGGAGACTACCTCCCGTGCACATGCGCCGGCGACGTCGCTGGCGCGGCACTTTGCGATGAGATCGGATCGTCTTACGGCATGTGCGATTGCACGATCCTGCTCGATGCAGGAACCGATGTCGACGTGACTGAAAACACCGACGCGGCGTCCGATGCGAACGATTCCGGCGGACCCTGCAGTGGTGAAGTCGACTTGCAGCTCACGTGTGCGTGCAACGACAACAGCAACTGCGCGTCGGATTTCTGTTTCACCTATCCGTCCAAGGGCCCTCACTGCAGCGCGCACTGCACGACTGACGCGCAATGTCCGCCGCCCGCGCTCGGCTGCAATCCACAAGGGATCTGCAAAATCCCATGAGGCTCTATCACGCTGCCGCAGCTTCAATGACCCTCATTCTTTTTGCGACGCGCGCGTTCGCACAAGATCCGCCGACGCTCGCAACTCAGACACCCGCGCCTGATCCGAAAGCGGACACTGAAGTTCACGTCATCGGCGAGAAAGCCGATTCACTGCAGAAAATCCCTGGATCTGGAACGCTCATCCCGCACAAGGAGATCGACCGCGCGCAACCTTACGACTCCGCCGAGATGCTTCGTCGGGTTCCTGGCGTGAACGTTTCGGAGCAAGAGGGCGGCGGTCTGCGCCTCGACATGGGGATTCACGGTTTGGATCCCGGACGATCACGAAACGTTCTCGTACTCGAAGACGGAATCCCGATCGCGGTCAATCCGTACTCCGAGGCCGACCTTTACTACTTGCCGCAAATCGAACGGATGCGCGGCATCGAGGTGGTGAAGGGATCCGGAAGTATTTTGTTCGGTCCGCAAACGATCGGCGGCGTCGTGAATTTTCTCACGCTGGCTCCTCCATCATCGGAGCTCACGTCGGTCGAGCTCGACTACGGACAACGAAACTACGCAAAGGTGCTCGCGCTCCACGGCGACAGCCTCGGATCGGTGCGCTACATCGTGCAAGCCTTTCACACCCGCGGCGACGGCTATCGCGACGAAAATTTCAACGCAACCGATGTACTCGGCAAAGTCGCGTTCGACACATCGTCGCGTGGCGAAGCGACGCTCAAAATCGGCTTCCACAACGACGCGACGCGGTCCGACGACGTTGGGCTCACGCGCGCGATGTTTCAACGCGACCCCGAAACACCGACCCTTGCTCCCGCTGATCATATCGACCAACAGCGTTTCGACGTATCGCTCACGCACGAGCAACATTTATCCAGCCACACGACGCTAAAGACCCTTATTTATGCCTACGAAACGAAGCGAGTCTGGAATCGCGAAGACTTCGATCGCTCACCCGCGTCGGGCATCACCTACGATCACGTCGTCGGTGACACGGGCTTTCCGAACGGCGGAATTTATTTTCGCTCGACCGACACCGTGCTCGACCGCACGTACGACGTCGCTGCGATCGAGCCGCGCTTTCAAACGCGCGGTGAAACGTTCGGCGTAGGTCACACGTGGGACGTCGGCGCGCGCATCCTCGCGGAATCCGCACACTACAAACAATATTCGGGTGACACGCCGTGGGCGCAGACCGGCTCGCTCGACTACGAATTTCAACACGGCACGTATGGGTTCGCCGCGTACACGCAAGATCGGATCGCGTTCAAAGATTGGCTCCTCGTCACGCCGGGCGTTCGCTTCGAGCACGCCGAGCTGTCGAGCGCTGTCTTGCGCGAAGGAACGACCACCGGCACGGCGAACGTGAATATTCCGAGTAGCGGATCGGCGGGCGGGGTCATCCCGGGAATCGGCATCATTGCCGGATCACGCGATGCGCACGCGTTCGGCGGATCCTTCGTCGGCTACGCACCGCCACGGATTACCAGCCCCATCAATCCAAAAGGCGGAAGCGTCACCGAGCTCGATTCGGAACGGAGCATCAACTACGAAATCGGCGGTCGCCTCACGTTGCGCAAGAAATTCCATCTCGAGGCCACCGGCTTCTTGCTCGACTTCGACAATCAGGTCGTTCAAAACGGCGCGAGCGACGGCAGCGGCAACGAGCTCGTGAACGGCGGTAAAACAAGGCACTACGGCGTCGAGGGCGAGGCACGACTCGATCTCGGAAGTTGGATGAAGCTCAACACCGACGTGGAGCTCGCGACGCGCTTCACGTTCGCACGTGCATTTTTTGTCGGCGGCCCGAACGACGGCAACTTGCTTCCGTATTCACCGCCGGCGAATTTGGTCACGACGCTCGCGGCCGATCGCGCACTCGGACCTGGTCGTCTCGGAGGAGAGATCGCGTGGACCTTCGTCGCGCCACAATTCAGCGATGCGAGTGACACGCGCGCAGAAGACGCGACCGGCCAAGTCGGATTGATACCCGCCTACCACTTGTTCGATTTGTCGGCGCGCTACAAACACACGCCGACTGGGCTTACCGGCAAAGTCACGATCAAAGGATTGACCAACGATCCGTACATCGCCGCGCGCCGACCCGAAGGAATTCAGGCAGCAGGATTTCGCGAGATCATTTTTGGCCTACGTTGGGATCACGCAAGCGGGCCGCTCTGAATTTCCAGGCAAGCGCGCCAATGACCGCACCGCCCAGAATCAGCTCGAGGAGCAACGGCGGCGGCCCCTTCTTTTGCGCAATGGCCGCGATCGCATCACGCGTGAGATCCGGGGCAACGAAGGTCGTCAGATCGATCCCTTGAAGCGACGGCTTGTCCTCGCCTTCCGGAAAAAATAGAAGCGCGGGCGTCAGACCTTCGACGCTCACGATGGGCGAAGCTGGGATCGCCGACGAATAAATTTTGGTGATCAATGCAAGCTGCTCACGTTCGACCTTCGGAAAATATTTCGCGAGCGCGCTGACTGCCTTGTCTGGTGAGGTACGAAGCATCGTCTCGGCGCGCGCAATGGCGCCGACCATCGCAACCGCATCAGCACGGCGCGTTTGGAGAAACGAACGCGAAAATGTCAGCGCATGAATCTGCCGATTGGCGAGATCCTTCACCTCACCACCGGCTTGATCGACGACGATCTGCGCGTCCTGATGCGTGAGCGCTTGCTCGAGAAATGGCGTGTGCGCATAGAGCGCGTCCACCTCTCCGGTTTGGAACGCCGCATTTTGACGATGGCCGCCGAACGTGAGCGTCGTCGCGTCTTTGTCTGCGTCGAGGCCGACCGACGCATACAGCGCGCGCAATCGCGGCGGCGGGTGGGGCGCGATTCCGATTTTCACACCGCGCATCTTTTCGAGCCGCTCGCGCAGCGGAAGATCGCGCGAGATCCCTTTTGCGCTGGCGATGCTCTTGCGCACGATGAGCTCGATCGGATCGTTCGCGAGAAGATTGGCGCCGAGCACGTAGGGCGCACGATCTGAAATCAGCTGTAAATAGAGGGGTGGCGGCAACACGGCGACGTCGGGCTTTTTGTCGTCGATCCACGCGCGCGCCTGTTGCGGCGAGGGCGGAGAGAAAACATCCACTGAAAATCCCGAATCGAAAAAACCTGCAGCGAGCGCCAACCAAAAGCTCATGTACTGAAGGTTGTCGGCATCGGGAACGAAGACATGAACCGGATCGTTCGACGCACGAGCACGCGTCGTTGCGAGCATCAATCCAGTAGCAGACAGGCCACTCAAAAATTGCCGACGCTTCATGAGTCCCTCGCTTCGCGTAGCTCCACGATGAAGCGAGCTCCTTTTCCGATTTCACTTTTAGCGATGACGGTGCCGTTCATGAGCTCGACATCGTGCTTCACGATCGCGAGCCCGAGACCGGCGCCACCGAACTCACGAGAGCGTGACGGGTCGACGCGATAAAAACGTTCGAAGAGTCGCGGCAAGTGCTCCGCCGCGATGCCGGGTCCATCGTCGGCAACAGTGATGGCTACGCGATCCTCGTGACGAGCGCCGGTGATCCGTACTTCGCCACCCGGCTTTCCGTAGCGCGACGCATTCTCGAGAAGATTTTGAAGCACGCGCTCGAGCCCGTCGGGATCGCCGAGCACTTCGACGTTCGCGCTTTCATCGACCACGATTTTGGATGTTTCGGGCGATGCACGGCCGCGAATCGTTTCCGCGACCAAGCGCGCGATGTCGCCAACGTTCACCGGTTCGAGCTCGACACGATCGGTGGGCCGTGCCTCGAGATCCGCG
>JBDTFL010000552.1:0-5086 GCA_039937955.1 Polyangiaceae bacterium
ATATCGGCCTCGGTTATTTGCCGACCGCCATGACAGAAATCGGAACGAAGTTTTTCGTCGATTGCCGCGGAAAAAATATCGACGCGATCGTCGTGAAGACGCCGTTCTACAAACGCGCGCAAGCCTAGTAGCGGCGGTAGCGGTCTTTCTGGTTCTCCGCGACAGCTCCCACAATCCACAAATCGTAAAGCGCAACGCGAGCCCGCGACTGCTCGTTTTCTTCGTCCCACTTTTTCTTGTCCTCGAGCTCGGCCTCACTGAGCGGAACCTCGCCGAGGGTTGCGCGCGTTTTTACGAAATGCAGGATCGGCAGGAGCTCGCCGGGGTCCAACCAGATTCCGTGCACATTACACACATCGACGAGAGCGTCCGAACGCGACGCAAAATTCACGCGATCCATTTCCTTGCTGCACACGATGCAGTGGACCGCTGCGGCGTGGCTCACCTCTTTTCCGGGAGGCAGCGGCGGCGGTAGAAGGCCGATCGGGAGATCGACCGCGTGCAAGTAGTCGTTCAAGATCATCGAGAACTGCCGCGCGGGAATGAACATGCCGTGGCATTTTTTGCACGGCTTGATGAAGGCGCGACCGAACGACGAGGCCGTAAGGGGCTCAGCGCAACGCGGACATGGAAAGCCGTCGCGCGCTTCGTCGCCCGCTTCGTCGCCCGCCGTCGATCCGCTCGAAACAGCGCATTTTCTGCATTGATTCGCGCCCGGCTCGTACGCGAGACCGCAGAACAAACAGATCGTTGCCTCATTTTCTCCGAGGCCGCTGCTGCGATACGGCGAATCAGTCATGGGCGATCACGCGCTCTGAAGGCGCGCCTTTCAGGGTGGTCCACTCTCTTTGACCTTGGCGATGATCCCGTCGAGCACGGACGAGGGCGCGTCGGTAGCCGCGCGATCTTTCACGAAGTGGAGCATCGGCACGAGCTCACCTGCGTCGATCCAAATTCCGTGCTGCTTGCAGACGTCTACGATGGCGCCCGAGCGCTCTGCGAAATTCGTGCGTTCCATCTCTTTCGCGCACGCCACGCAGGCGACCGTCGCCGAGTTTCGCTCGGCGTCTTTTTCGGGATGGGCCGACGGCGGATTCACCGGCAACATTCCGAGCGGCAATTCGACTCCAGCGACGTAGTCGTGGACGATCATCGAAAATTGGATCGCTCCCGCAAAAATTCCGCGACAGGTTCCGCACGGATGAATCGTCGCGCGACCGAACGGCTTCGACGTCAGCGCAATTCGGCAGCGCGGGCAGAGCAATTCGCCCGTCGCGCCGTCGTCGGCTGCACTCGCGTTGTCGGCGTTGCATAAATGGCAGCGCCCGGCGGCGTCACAGTCTCCACCACAAAAAAGGCAGCTTTTGGATCCGCTCGTGAGGTTCGACATTCGGCCAGCGTAGCAGCCTCATCGCGCGTGTGGACCGCCTGGCGATCGTCATGATACCGAAAGGACATGAGCGAGACTCGTATCGTTGCCGGCCTGAAATACACGAAGGATCACGAGTGGGCGAAAACCTCCGGAAGTGAGGTCACCGTCGGCATCACGGCGTTTGCCGTCGAGCAGCTCGGCGACATCACGCTCGTCAACATCGACGTCAAAGTCGGCGACGATGTCGTGGAGGGCAAAACCTTCGGAACGATCGAGAGCGTGAAGACGCTGAGCGATTTGTTCGCGCCGGTGAACGGCAAGATCGTGAAGATCAACACCACGCTCGAGACCAGCCCCGAGCTCGTGAACGAAGACCCCTACGAAAAAGGGTGGATGGTCACCATTGCATCGAGCGCCGGCGCCACCGACAAATTACTCGACGACAAAGCGTACGGCGATCACGTGAAGAGCGAATCGCACTAGCAGAATGCGCCTGCGCGTAGCTCGGCTTTAGCTTCGGCCTAATGCGCCGCGAGAAATGCGATCTCGTCGTCCGACAGCGCGCGCGAAAAAATGCGGACGTCGTCCACGCCACCGGTCCACGTCGACGAAAATAACGGGCCTATGTACATCGACTCGTTGTTCGGCGCGGCCGGCACGTTCGGCAACGGATCGCCGTTTTCGAGCATCGTCATCGTCTGCACGATCGCGCCATTCACGTAGACGCGCAGATTGATTCCCGGCTCGAACACCGCGGTCAGGTGTTGCCACGTTCCGTATGGAGGCTGGGAAAAATCAGCGCGGATCGCTGCGTCTTCGAAGCCGATTTGCGCGTAGAGAAGGCCGTCGGATGAATGCGTGACCTCGAAGCCGGTTTGGTTGTCGAAGCTCCAGAACATCGACGCATAACCCCCGGCCGACGGCGGCGCGTCGCTGCGAAACCATCCGGAGATCGTGAATGGACCACCGAGCTGCAACACGGTTTCGATTCCGATGCCGATGTTTCCAGGGCTCGAAAACTCGACGTTGGCGCCGCCTGCGCGCGTTCCCCACGTGGGCTCGGTCGCCCCCTGCAAGAGCCCGACGATGCCTTGGTGGCAATCGGTGATGGTCAATCCCGATCCTTCGTCCATCGGCCAATACGCAACGAGACCGTCCGCGTCGCATGAGAGAAGCGCGAGACCTGAATCGATCGCACCGGCATCAGGCGGCGAGGTTGATGAATCGACAGAACCATCCGACGCGGACGATTCGAGGCTCGAGTCCGCGCCGCCGTCGTCACCGTTTTGCAAACCGTCGAGCGACGTGAACAGCGAGCATGAGATGGCAGCCACCGGCAACGATGTAATCATCGCAAAGGTAGCTGCGCGTCTCATGCTCGGTTCACGATTCAGCTTGTTTCAAAGGCTATTTCTGCTTGGAGGTTATTTCTTCTTCGAATTCATTTCTTCTTGGAAAACAGCCCGAGAAAACGCGCGATGAGGCCGGCGTTACCGAAATCCACCTCGCCCATTTTGTCGAGATCCTCTTTTGCCTTTGCGGTTTGTGCGTCGAGCATCGGTTTGATCTCCTCACCGATCTTCATGATCGCCTCGACCTCGCCTTTGTCGAGCCAGATGCCGCCGCAGTGCCCGCAGCGATCGATCTCGACCTTGTTCTTTTCGTATTTGATGTCCTGCGCGAGCATGTGCTTACGACAACGCGGACACGGAAACGTGCCGTCCTTCACGCCGCCGCCCGTCTCGTCGCGATCCCAATACGAAGGGTCCGCGTTCACACCGAATGCGGCGAACATCTCGCCGGCATCGAAGAATTGGCCCCCGCACTTTCCGCAAACGTCGATGTGAGCATCGCCCGCCTCGACTTGATCCATCGTGGAGCGGTCGCGCGGACACTCCAAGATCTTGTTGTCCGTGTTCATCTTGCTGACGCCCGTTTTTCCCGACATGGATCCTCCTCCGGTTGAAACTAAAGTCCTTCAGCATCGCTTATTTTTCGAGCTATTGCGATGCGAGCCTTTGCAGCTCGCGGTCGATGACGGTGATCCGAATTCGCCCAGTCCACGCCCGAACCCGCTCGCGCACCTTGATTCGTGCGCGTAGCACCTCTAGTTAAGACGGCACCAAATGCGATACCTGCCGCACACGCCCGCCGAAATCGAACAGATGCTCCGCGTGATCGACGCGTCGTCGATCGATGCGCTCTTCGAACCGATTCCGAAAGATGCACGCCTGGGTCGGCCGCTCGCGATCGAAAAGTCACTCGACGAGTCGAGCCTCGTCGACGAGATGCAAATGCTGGCCGACAAAAATACGGCGGTGAAGATGCTCAGTTTCTTGGGCGCAGGCATCTACGATCATCACGTTCCGGCCGCGGTCGATCAGCTGCTGCTTCGAAATGAATTTTATACGGCCTACACGCCTTACCAAGCCGAGGTCGCGCAAGGCACGCTGCAAGCGATCTTCGAATTTCAGACGATCGTGTGCGAGCTCTTTGGAATGCCGGTCGCGAACGCATCGATGTACGACGGCGCGAGCGCGGCTGCCGAAGCGGCGTTGATGGCGCGACGATTGACGAAACGCACGCACGTTTTGGTGACGACCGGCGTGCATCCGGAATACGCGGAGACCATTCGCACATACGTGCGCGGTTTGCCCGGCGGCTCCGAGCAAATCGAAACGGTACCGAATGACGCGAACGGCGTGCTCGATCTCGTTGCTCTGAAAAAGAAGCTCGAATCAGGCGACGCCAAATCGTCGGCAGTTGCCTGCGTCATCGTCGGCTATCCAAATTTTTACGGATGCATCGGCGACATCAAAAAAGTCGCGGACCTTTGCCACGAGCACGGTGCGCTTCTCGTCACGTGCGCGAGCGATCCATATTCCCTCGCGTTGATCGAGGCGCCCGGAAATCTCGGCGTCGACATCGCGGTCGGTGAAGGCCAGCCGCTCGGCGTGCCTCCGCAAAACGGCGGACCTGGCTGCGGACTTTTCGCGTGCCGCGACGACCGGGCATTTTTGCAGCAAATTCCCGGACGATTGTGCGGCGAAACGGTCGACAAAAATGGCGAGCGCGGCTACGTGCTCACGCTCGCCACGCGCGAGCAACACATTCGCCGAGACCGCGCGACCAGCAACATCTGCACGAACCATTCTTTGTGCGCGCTCGCGATCACGATTCGCATGAGCCTGCTCGGCAAGAGCGGCTTCGTCGAGGTAGCGAAGCAATGCCTCGCGAAGAGCGAATACCTCAAGAAGAAATTGGTTGAGTCGGGTGTTTGGGAGCTCCCCTACCCGTCGCCCACGTTCAACGAATTCACGGTGCGGCACAGGTCGAAGGACATCGGGCCGCTCCTCGAGCAATTGCAAAACCAGGGAATTTTAGCGGGTGTTGCGCTTTCGCGCTTCGAGCCCGACCGCACGCGTGACTTGCTCGTGTGCGTAACGGAACGACACAAGCGCGAAGATCTCGATCGTTTCGTGAAGCTGATGAGCGCGTAAGAAACGCGCTACGCTGGGCATCGGAATGGCGACGCTCGGCAAGCTCGTCCGAGATTACGAAATCTGGGGACTGCTCGGACAAGGCGGCATGAGCGAAGTGTATCTCGCGAAGCATCGCGTCCTCGCTATCCCCGTGATTTTGAAGACGCTGCGCGACACGAGCACGCCGAGCACACCGCCTCCGCCGCTGAATCCGACGACTGGCGGAGTTCAC
>JBDTFL010000553.1:0-12292 GCA_039937955.1 Polyangiaceae bacterium
GCCGGTGGCGTTGTGCCGGGAAATCAAGGCGATCTGCGATCGCTTCGAGCACGCGGCGCGCCGGCGTTCAAATGTTTTTTGGCGGAATCGGGCGTCGACGAGTTTCGTCACGTGCTGGAAGGCGATCTCGAGATCGCGCTTCCGATTTTGTCCGACCTGAATGCGCCGTTGTTGGTTCATGCGGAGCTCCCCGGCCCGCTCGATGCTGCTGCCGGCAATCTCGAAAATCTTTCGCCGAGCGAAACGCGGGAGTACGCGCGCTATCTCGCGTCGCGCCCGAAGCGCGCGGAAGACGCGGCCGTCGAAATGGTGATTCGCCTCGCAGAAAAACACGGCACGCGCGTGCACATCGTTCATCTTTCTTCGGCTTCGGCCATTCCGATGATCGAGGCAGCGCGCGATCGTGGCGTGAAGATCACCGCCGAAACGTGTCCGCATTATTTGTCGCTCGCCGCGGAAGAAATTCCTAACGGCGCGACCGCTTTCAAATGTGCGCCGCCCATTCGTGAAAAATCGAATCAGGACAATCTCTGGAAAGGCCTAAAAAACGAGGGGATCGTGCAGGTCGTCACCGATCATTCGCCGTCGACACCGAACCTCAAATGCATAGGCTCAGGCGATTTTTCAAAAGCGTGGGGCGGCATCGCGTCGCTGCAATTGGGCTTGGCCGTCGTCTGGACCGAAGCGCGCGCGCGCGGCGCCACGGTCGAGGACATCGCGAAATGGATGTGCGCCGGCACATCGAGATTGATCGGGCTCGAGAAAATCAAAGGGAGCATCGCGGTCGGAGCCGACGCCGATTTTTGCGTTTGGGATCCGGACGCGGACTTCACCGTTCACGGATCCGCGCTCCAGCATCGACACAAGCTGACGCCGTATGATGGTCGTCGTACCTTCGGGTCTGTCATCACCACGATTTTGCGCGGCGAAAAAATCTACGACCGTGGCGACTTCAAAACGCCGTCACGCGGAAAGCATTTATGCAAAACGAGCTAGACGAATTCGATCAGTGGGTGGATCTCGCTAGCGAACGCCTCGGCGGCGCAGTGCTCTACGCGAACGACGATTTCTTCGCGGAGAAGGAAAATCTGTTGAAGCCTGCCGCCGCCATCTTCATCGACGGCAAGTACACCGACCGCGGCAAGTGGATGGACGGTTGGGAGTCACGCCGCCGCCGCGAAGACGGTCATGATGACTGCATCGTTCGGCTCGGTGCGCCGGGCGTTGTTCGCGGGATCACCATCGATACCGCCCATTTCCGTGGAAATTACCCGGAATCTGCATCCGTCGAAACATGTACTTTGCACGGCACTCCGACGACTGAAGATTTGCTGAAGGCGACTTGGGTCGAGGTCGTTCCGCGATCCAAGCTGATCGGCGACACGAAAAATCGGTTTTCGATCGCGCCCGAAAACGCGCGCCGCGCGACGCATCTTCGTCTTCATATTTATCCGGACGGCGGCGTCGCACGCCTGCGTGTCTACGGCGAGGTCTCGGCCGATCTTTCGTGGATGGGTCGCCAAGGACAGGTCGTCGATCTCGCGGCGGTCGAGCACGGCGCGTCGGTGGTGGCGTGCAACGACATGTTCTTCGGGTCACGTCACAATCTGATCATGCCAGGCCGCTCCGTGAACATGGGCGACGGCTGGGAAACGAAACGCAGTCGCAAGACCGCACCCGATTGGCTCCTCTTGCAGCTCGCTGCTGAAGGGACGATCGAACGGATCGAGGTCGACACGAATCATTTCAAAGGAAACTTTCCAGAGAGCTGCGCCATCGAAGGCAAGTGGGCCGCGCACGGTGCTACGGGCGACCAGCTGCTCGCGGAAGAGGACAAGTGGCTCCCCATTTTGGAGCGCACGAAGCTGCAGGCCCATACGCGCCATTTCTTTTCAAAAGAGATTGCCAACGCCGGTCCGTTCACGCATTTGCGTTTGAGAATTTTTCCGGACGGCGGCGTGAGCCGTCTGCGTGTTCATGGCGTGGTAACCGCAGAAGGTCGAGAAACGCAGGCGATTTCGCATTTGAACGAGATGGATGATCGCGCGCTCGAGGCCGAGCTGCTCACGTGTTGTGGGTCGAGGACGTGGGTGAAGAAGATGATGAGCGCTCGCCCATACACCACGATTTCTTCGCTTCAAGCGAAACACGTTCAGGCGAGCACGGCGCTCGAAAAAGACGACTGGCTCGAGGCGTTTCGTGCGCATCCGCGCATCGGCGAGAAAAAGGCGGAGACCGCGACGGGGGTGCAAGCCGCGACTTGGGCCAAGGGCGAGCAAGCCAATGTTGCAGAGGCCAGCAGCACGATCTTGGACGAGCTCGCAGAGATCAATCGCGCGTACGAAGAAAAATTCGGGCACATCTATATCGTCTGCGCGACGGGCAAAACCGCTGAAGAGCTGCTCGCGATCGCAAAAGAGCGACTCAACAATTATCCGGCCACCGAGCTGAAACGCGCAGCCGACGAACAACGAAAGATCACCGACTTGAGAATCGCAAAGATGGTGTCGCGATGAGCATCACGACCCACGTCCTCGACACATCCATCGGCAAACCTGCGGCTGGCGTTCCCATCAAGCTCGAGATCCGCAACGAAGACGGCTCCTGGGAACCGCGCGGAGACGGCGTCACCGACGCTGACGGTCGGTTGCGCACTCTGCTCGAAGACGCCGCGTTTTCGATCGGCACCTGGCGCATCTCGTTCGACACGTACGCGTACTTCACCGCGCAAAAAGTGGAGCACTTCTATCCTGAGGTCAGCATCGTGTTCGTCGTGCGCGATGCCGCCGCACATTTTCACGTGCCGCTCTTGCTCAGCCCATTCGGCTTTTCGAGCTATCGCGGCAGCTGAGAACAATCGGCAGCGGTTGGCCCACGCGACTCGATCGCGATCGGCGCGGAAAAAGCGCGGGAATACGCTTCGACACACGCCTCCGTGCGTTCGAGAATCGTCCCCTCGATCGCGTCGTAGCGCGGTGACGCCTCGAGCAAATTTCGTGTGACGGTCGTCTGGGCGTCGAGATCACGACCTGGCTCGAGGTCTTCGTTCGCAGCGCCGTCCGCTCCGACGTAGTGCGTGCAAACGTTCCAACGTGATGCCGCTTCGAGGACGTCCAAGTGGGTGAGCGCAATCGCGTCGAGCGCACCAACCACGCGGCGCGCATAACGGGCGAGCACGAGATCCTGCCAGCCCGTCCGAAATTTTCCCTGCCAAAGATCGTCGCGATTGTGACTTTCCGATGCGAGCTTCGTGAGGTCGTCGGTCTCGGTCGGAAGCGGCCCCGGCCCATGACGATGCGCGAACGTGCGCACGACGCCCAAGCGAAACAGGTCGGCACCGAGCGCGGAGCTCAGCTCGGAAGCGTTGTCGAACGTGCAGTTGCTCCACGTAGTGAAGGGATGAAAACCGTAGCGCTCGTCGAGCAAAACACCTTGCGCGCCCTCGAGAATGACCGGACCACCCGCCAATCGCATAGCCGACTCGTCGTCGCGAAGCTCCACGCGCTTCGAAAAAAGAATGGCAGTTTCCAGCCAAATATCGGCAATTTCGGGGTCGTCGAGAATTTCGCGTTCGATTGCGGCGCGTGGATCGTTGGTTGATTTGTCGAACGATGCAGCGAGCCGATCGCGTGCACGCGAGAGAAGAGACCGCGCGGATTTTTCGTCGCGCAGGTGAAACGTACGCAGTGCGTCCGCCGTGGCTTCGAGCGAATCACGAACCGTTTCGCCGACGCCAACGCCGCAACTTCCGTGGCGAGCACCGCCGCGGGTGATCTCGCGAAGACGTCCGATGGCTTGATGAAACGGCGTGACGACGAGCGCGTCGGGGCTGACCGTCAGCCGATCGAGCGCATCGCGCACGCCGAGCTTCTTCAGACGATTCGCTTCCAAAATTGCGGCGGTCGGATGAACGACGACGTGCCGCGAAAGATGCGTGCGCACCCCAGGAACGAACGTACCCGCGCCGAGCTGTGAAAACGTGTGATGCCGTCCATCGGCGACGACGTTGTGACCTGCTTGCGCGCCACCGTTGAAACGCACGACGAGCTGCGCATGGAGAGTGCGCACCAGAAAATCCACGACGAGGCCTTTGCCGGCGTCGCCGAATCCAAGGTCGACTACCGCGATCGCGCGTGCGTCGTGGAAGGAGGAGCTCACGATCGAGCTTGTTTTACCGTCATTTGAAGAGCCTCTTCCAAAAGCTCGGCGCTTTTTGATCGGGCGTGACGTGCTCGATGCGCGGAGCTGCGCCGCCGTCGCGATGCAGCCACATTGCATACGGCGTGAGCACCTGCACGGCTGATCGAATGCGCGCGCCTGGAATTTTTTCTTTTTCCAAACGATGCGCGAGGTCGTCCAAATCTTTCACTGCGCCTTCCGAAAGTGCGATGGCTCCGGCGCTCACGTAGCAAGTGTCGGCGGGCTCGGTCATGCAGAGAACGTGATCGCCGAGCAGATCGCGCCAGGCTTTTTCGCATCCGTCGCGGCGGTCGAGCGCGGGGATCAGAAAGAATGTTTCGAACGTCTCCTGAACCGCAGCCACCACTTCCGCTACCGGCACGTCGTGATCGAGTCGATCACCGATAATCGCCTCGACCTGATTTTTCGAGACTGCGGGATAGGGCAGCTCGTCGCCGGTCATCAAAATGTAGCCGCGTTTTTTCCGCTTCAGCACTTGGTCCATCACCGTGTGCTCGGCCAAAAAATAGAGCGCGAGCTCGTACGACTCGTGTTTCTGCCCGCCGCCATTTCCTTCGAGATAGGACCACGTGAGCCACTGATCCATGAGCTCGGCGGTCGTCTCGAATTGACCGACTTGGAGCGGCGCGGCATCGCTCGTCGCGTCGCCTACCGCCATGAAAAGAACCTGCGGATCGACGAGGCCACAGCTCCCCAAAACTTGCATGAAATGCGGTAATTCCTGCTGCGCGAGCCGTCCGGGAATTTCGCCCATCGAGCCCGTAACGTCGAGCGCGAAGACGATCGGAAGGGAGCTCGAGTGCCCATCACTGTCGCGTGACTCGCGCGCGCGAACGCCTTTCGGATCCATTAGCGCATGTGTTTTGCGTTGCTTGAAAACCTGCTCGCGCGACTGACTCGATCGACCTTTGAGAAGAGCTTCGTGCGCATCACGACTGTAATTACCGAACCCCATGATCGACCTCCAACTCGTTCCAACTTGGCATTCTCAGCTCGACGAAGTGTGGCGGGCCGAACGCGGCGTCGGCGGCCTCCGAAATTTTTTGCAGCATCTCGCCAGCGGTGATTTTCAAATCGTGTGGCTTGGCGTTCCCTGCCCAACGCAGCAATTCTGCAATCGGCTGCGGCACCGAATCGGGAATCGAAAATGAAGATGACGCGCCTACCAAATACGCCACGGCTCGCGCGGCCATAATCAGATCTACAGCAGGAATCAGCGGGGCGCCGCTCTTCACCGCGTCCGGATAAAATTGATTGTGCGATGGGGCGATGGCGATGGGTTTCTCGCCGACGCGCGTCGCACACGAAAATCCGACCAGCATCGCCCCGTGACCGCGAACGTGAAGCACGACGTGTTGCGGGAGAATCGCGCCGTGAACGAAGCCGGATTCGTGAATCCACGACAAGAGCTCCAACATGCGTTTGAAGATCCAAACCGCGTGGCGTGGGTCTGCGCCGCTCGGAAATGCCGCGCGAACATCGGCGATGGTGTGGACGAACCCGCTGGTCGCACGAACGACAGTTGCTTCACCGATTTCTGCGCCGCGCCACGAGGCGGGTCCATGACCGAGCACATAGGGCGTGAGCAACGTGAAGTAAGGGGTGCCCTTCGCTCGGCTCGTTGCGAGACTCTTCAAGACGACGCGTTCGCGATCCACGAGATCGCGATCAGCCTCGTTTCGTAGGATTTTCAAGAGAACGGCCGACCCGTTGCGAAGGGACTCGCGCGCGAGAAAAACGTCGGCGCTCTCGCCCCGTGCGACGCGGCCGAGCAACGTGTAGCGACGACCGACGACCGCGATGTCGCTCTCGGTGGCGGCGATCTCTTTTTGTGCTGCTTCGAACGCACGACGAAATCGAGCTGATTTTACGAGGCTTACGCCTCTCGCGACCGATGCACCGCAGTGTTTGCAAACGACGACGGTTTTGATCGCGTGCGGCTGGAGTGGAGCGCCGCAGCTTGGACAAACGAGCAGCGAGAGCTCCATCGGGCCCAACGATACAAGAGGCGGAGAGAACCCCGGGGATCGTGAGCATGCTAACGATCTCGTCATAGCCGTGTAGCGCGGCGCGTCATTTGCGCGCATACTGCGCGAGTGAGCGGACCGAGCGATTCTCATGAGCTCGCGCCTCGTGGTTACCCGCGAGGCCTCGTGATTCACGAGGCACGTCCTCCCGAAGGTCGTCCAGGCCTTTACGACCCGCAGTTCGAGCACGATGCGTGCGGCCTCGGCTTCGTCGCGCGGCTCGGCGGAAAACCGCGTCACGACGTCGTCGAGCAGGGTCTCGAAATTCTGCGGCGCCTTGCGCATCGCGGCGCGGCGGGTAGCGATCCGGAAACGGGCGACGGCGCGGGAATTTTGATTCAGATTCCGCATGCGTTTTTCGAACGCCAGCTCGCGCACCACGACATCGAAATTCCGCTCGCTGGTGACTACGGAGTTGCCCAAATTTTTCTCTCGCGCGATCGCGATCGGCGCGCGGCGCAGCGTGCGATTTGCGAAGAAGCGGTTCGTGCGCTGAACCAGAAAGTGATCGCCTGGCGCGATGTTCCTGTCGATCCATCGGCGCTCGGCCCGGTCGGTCGCGCGAGCATGCCGCATATCAGTCAGCTGTTCATCGGTCGTGTTGCGCCGGTGCACGCGTTCGAGCGCTCACTCTTCACGATCCGAAAACGAGCGGGAAAACGCGTGCGCGATGCGTTTCCGAACCACGCCGAATTTTACATCGCCTCGCTGTCGTCGAAGACCATCGTCTACAAAGGTCTCGCGCTTCCGGAGCGCCTCGACGCATTTTATCTCGACCTCAAAGGCGACGAGCTCAAAAGCAAAATCGCGATGGTGCATTCGCGTTTCAGCACCAACACGTTTCCGACGTGGGAGCGCGCGCATCCGTTTCGGCGCATCGCACACAACGGCGAGATCAATACGTTGCGCGGAAATCGTGGATGGATGGCGGCACGCGAGGCGATGCTCGAGAGCAAGACGTTCGCCGAGCATTTGCCGGATTTTCTGCCGATTATTCGTCCAGACGGATCGGACTCTGCGTCGCTCGACAACGTCGTCGACTTTCTCGTGGCGGGCGGTCGCTCACTTCCGCACGTGATGATGATGCTCGTGCCGGAAGCGTGGTCGTCGCATGCGGCCGCACAAGATGAGCTCAAACGCGGATTTTACGAGTACCACGCGTCGCTGGTCGAGCCGTGGGATGGCCCGGCCGCTCTCCCCTTTACTGACGGCTCACTCATCGGCGGCACGCTCGATCGAAACGGATTGCGACCGGGTCGCTACCTCGTGACGAAGAGCGGCCTCGTGGTTTTGGCGAGCGAGGTTGGCGTCATCGACATCCCGGCCGAAGACATTTTGGAAAAGGGACGACTCGCTCCAGGAAAAATGTTTTTGGTCGACGTGGACAAGGGCGTCATCATTTCCGACGAAGCCATCAAGCGCGAAATCGCCTCTAAAAACCCATACGGCGTGTGGGTCGCAAAAAATAAAGTCGACCTCGACGACTTGCCGGACGTGAAAGCGATCCATTCTCTGAGCAAGAAAAATCTCGATCAGCTGGCGCGCGCCGTCGGCGTCACGCGCGAAACATTGCGCGTCGTCATCGCACCGATGGCCGAAAAAGGCGAAGAGCCGACCGGCAGCATGGGCAACGACACGCCGCTCGCAGTTTTGAGTGACGAGCCGCAATCGCTGTTCCGTTATTTCAAACAGCAATTCTCTCAAGTCACCAATCCGCCCATCGATCCGATCCGCGAAGAGCTCGTGATGTCGCTCGTGAGCTGCGTCGGTGGTGAAGGAAATCTTCTCGCCGAGACACCGAAGCAAGCGCGGCTTTTGGAATTGCCGCATCCGATTTTGACGAACGACGAGCTCGCAAAGCTGAAACGAAACACGCTTGCGGATTTTCGTACGGCGATCGTCTCCACGCAGTTCCAGATCGATGATCTGCCGGGAAAAGCACTGGAGCGTGCGATCGCGCGCATTTGCGACGAAGCGGCAAAAGGCATCGACGACGGCTGCTCGATCGTCGTCTTGAGTGATCGCGGCATCTCGGAAACCAACGCGGCCGTGCCGGCGTTGCTTGCGATTGCGGCAGTTCAACACGATCTGATCCGCCGCAAAAAGCGAATGCGCGCAGGCCTCGTCGTCGAGACCGCCGAAGCGCTCGAAGTGGCCGACATCGCGTTGCTCGTTGGTTATGGCGCGGGCGCCGTGAATCCGTATCTCGCGCTCGAGCTCGCTGCGGATCTCGCGCACACGAAAGAGATCGCCGTCGACGCGAGCACTGCGACGAAGAACTACGTAAAGGCTTTGAAAAAAGGGCTTTTGAAGGTTCTGTCGAAGATGGGGATCAGCACCGTCTCCTCGTATCAAGGCGCACAAATCTTCGAAGCATTCGGGCTCGGCGAAGAGCTCATCGAAAAATATTTTCCGGGAACGCCTTCGCCGGTCGGTGGCGTAGGGCTCGATGCGATCGCGCGCGACGTGCTCGCTCTTCATGCACACGGATTTGGTGAAACGGCAAACGCTCCACTGGCCTCGGGTGGTGTGTACGCGTGGCGTGCGACAGGGGAGCGTCACCTTTGGGATCCGACGACCATCGCAACCTTGCAGAAAGCGGTGCGCTTGAATGACGCGCCATCATATGCAGAATACACGCGATCGATAAACGAGCAGAAAAATAGGCCTGTGACGCTACGAGGGCTCTGGGATTTCGTTTCCGACAAAAGCCCCATTTCGGTCGACGAGGTCGAGCCGGCGGTTGAGATCGTGAAACGATTTGCGACCGGCGCGATGTCGTTCGGCAGCATCTCGAAAGAGGCGCACGAAAATCTCGCTATTGCGATGAACCGCATCGGCGGAAAGTCGAATAGCGGCGAAGGCGGCGAAGACTCCGCGCGTTTCGAGCGCGACGAAAAAGGCGACCTGCGGCGCAGCGCGATCAAGCAAGTTGCGAGCGCACGCTTCGGTGTCACCGCGCATTATCTGGTGAACGCCGACGAGCTCGAGATCAAGGTCGCGCAAGGCGCAAAACCCGGCGAAGGCGGACAACTACCTGGCCACAAAGTCGACGGCATGATCGCGCGCGTTCGACATGCCACGCCGGGCGTGACGCTCATTTCTCCACCACCGCATCACGACATTTATTCGATCGAGGATCTCGCGCAGCTCATTTTTGACCTGCGCTGCGTGAATCCGAAAGCTCGAATTACCGTGAAATTAGTGGCTGAATCGGGGGTCGGCACCGTTGCCGCTGGCGTCGTGAAGGCGGGCGCCGACGTCGTTCACATCGCAGGTCACGACGGCGGAACGGGCGCGTCGCCTCTCTCATCGGTGCACCGCGCGGGCGGTCCGTGGGAAGTCGGTCTCGCCGAAGCGCAGCAAGTTTTGGTGATGAACGGCTTACGCGACCGCGCAAAAATTCGTGTCGATGGACAATTGAAAACCGGACGCGACGTCGTGTTCGGACTTTTGCTCGGCGCCGACGAGTTCGGATTTGCAACAGCACCGCTCGTTGCATCCGGATGTTTGATGATGCGCAAATGCCATTTGAACACCTGCCCGGTCGGCATCGCGACGCAAGACCCAGAGCTGCGAGCGCGGTTCACCGGCACTCCTGAGCACGTCATCAATTATTTCTTTTTCGTTGCGGAAGAGGCGCGCAAAATTTTGGCGAGCCTCGGGTTCAAATCGTTCAAAGAAGCGGCGGGGCACGTCGAGGTAATCCAGGTGCGATCCGATTCCCTTCAAGATGCGGACGCATCTTGGGGCCACAAAAAAGCACGAACGCTGGACTTCTCACGCGTGCTCGCGCGCCCGAAATTGCGCAGCTCGCACGCCATCGCGCTACCTCCGGCTTTTCGAGTTGGAGAAGCGGAAGCCGAATTGCTCGAAGCCGCACGACTCAGTCTGAAATACGGCGAGTCTACATCCGCCAAAATTTCGATCACGAACGCGGACCGCGCATTCGGTGCCGCGCTTGCGGGAGAGATCGCAACGAAACGTGGCGCAGCTGGTTTGAAAGACGGCGCTATCAGTGTCGAGCTCACGGGATCAGCGGGTCAAAGCTTCGGCGCGTTCGCGACGCGCGGCATGCTCCTCGTGCTCGAAGGCGAAGCGAACGACTATGTCGGCAAGGGACTGTCGGGTGGCGTCATCGCGATTCGACCATCGCCGCGCGCAAAGTTTCGCGCAGACGAAAATCAAATCGTCGGCAACACCGTGCTTTACGGGGCGACCTCCGGATCGGCTTATTTTGCCGGGCGCGCAGGGGAACGCTTCGCCGTGCGCAACAGTGGCGCAAACGCCGTCGTCGAAGGCGTCGGTGATCATGGCTGCGAGTACATGACGGCCGGCGTGGTCGTCGTTCTCGGATCGACCGGAAGAAATTTTGCGGCGGGGATGAGCGGCGGCATCGCGTACGTGTTCGACGAAGATGGCGCGTTTCGATCGCGATGCAACGGCGCGCTCGTGGAAATCGAAAACGTCGGCGCGGAGGACGAGGTGCTCCGCGCGCTCGTCGAAGCGCACCTCGCGCACACACGAAGCGAGAAAGCGTCACGCATTCTTTCGATGCGGGACAACACGCGTGCGCTCTTCGTCCGCGTAGTTCCTACCGAATACAGAAACGCGTTAGCGTTGGCGGCCGCGACGGCGCTCTCGGAGACCAAAACGAAATCGAGCCAAAGCCATGGGTGATCCGCGCGGATTTTTGAAATTGAATCGCGAGAAAGAGAAAGATCGCGAGGTTGTCGAGCGGCTCGCAGATCACCGCGAAGTGACGGCATACGCGAGCGAAGATGAGATTCGGGCGCAAGCTTCGCGCTGTATGGACTGCGGAATTCCGTTTTGTCATCGCGGCTGTCCGCTCGAGAATCTGATTCCGGAATGGAACGACGAGGCGTATGCGGGTCGCTTCGATGCAGCAGCATCGCGCCTTTACGCGACGAACAATTTTCCTGAGATGACGGGGCGTGTGTGTCCGGCGCCTTGCGAAACGTCGTGTGTTTTGAATTTGGAGAACGCCGCGGTCACCATCAAAAGTATCGAGCGCGCAATCGCGGCGCATCCGATGGCCGCGGAGTTTTTCGAGCCGCGCCGTTCGCGTGAGCGAACCGGAAAACGCATCGCGATCGTCGGGTCAGGACCGGCCGGATTGGCAGCTGCGCAACAGCTCGCACGTCGCGGTCACGACGTCACGGTTTTCGAAAGAGACGATCGCATCGGCGGTCTGCTTCGTTATGGAATCCCTGATTTCAAGCTGGAAAAGCAGATCGTCGATCGTCGACTCGCGCAGCTCGAAGGCGAAGGGGTGACCTTCCTAGTGAACGTTGATGTCGACAAAAAGCGCCTCGCAAATTTCGACGCGACGATTTTGGCGATCGGCTCGACCGCCGCGCGCGATCTGCCGGTAGCAGGTCGTGATCTCGCGGGCGTTCATTTCGCAATGGAGTATCTGCCGCAACACAATCGTCGCGTCGCGGGCGACGCGATCGATTCGAGGGTGGAAATCGACGCAAAGGGAAAACGCGTGGTCGTGCTTGGTGGTGGTGACACCGGGTCGGATTGTGTTGGAACCGCGATGCGCCAAGGCGCGTTGAGCATCACGCAGCTCGAGCTCATGCCGAAGCCGCCGCTCGTTCGCATGCCGCAAAATCCGTGGCCTGAGTGGCCGCTCGTTTTGCGAACTAGCTCGTCACAAGAAGAAGCGGCGCAGCATGCAGGATCGGACATTCGCGATTTCGCCGTGCTGACACGCAGCATTCTCGGTGACGAGCGTGGTTACATCCGGGCGCTGGAGGCAGTACGCACATCGTTCGTCGGCGGAAAAATTGTGCCGCAGGAAGATTCGAAATTCGAAATCCCCTGCGATTTGGTACTTCTCGCGATGGGCTTCGTCGGACCCGAGCGTAAAGGGTTGGTCGCCGATCTCGAGCTTGTGCTCGACGCGCGCGGCAACATCGCGACGAACGCGAGCGGCGCGACGAGCGTCGATCGGATTTTCTCCGCGGGCGATGCATCGCGCGGACAATCGCTGGTCGTGTGGGCCATCGCGGACGGACGAAGAGTCGCCGACGGCGTCG
>JBDTFL010000554.1:0-4780 GCA_039937955.1 Polyangiaceae bacterium
CCTTCGTCGAGATCGAAGGAGGCTTGAAATTGCGCGGTTCCATCGACGTCGTCGAGAAAAATGGACACGGCGAATTACGCGCGACCGACTACAAAACCGGAAAGGTGCGCGGCAAAGTAGGAATGCGCATCGGCGGCGGGGAGACGTTGCAACCCGTTCTCTACGCGCTCGCTCTGGAAAAACTTTTGCCTGCCGAGAAGCCGATCGGCGGTCGGCTCTACTACTGCACGGCTGCCGGTGCCTACACCGAGATCGACGTTCCGCTCGATGCCGAGGCCCGCGAAGGCGTGCAAGCGATCATCAAAACGGTGAACGACGCTTTCGCAAACGGATTCTTGCCAGCCGCTCCCAACCCAGACCCCAAGAAGTATGGCTGCGATTATTGCGATTTTCTGCCGATTTGTGGGCCTTACGAGGTTCAGCGCACCAAGAAGAAAAATCAGAAAGAGCTCGGACCGCTGTTTCAAATTCGAGGACGCCGATGACGCTCGATCTCCTCGCGCCGAAGAAAATTCTGGCGGACGCAGAGGCGCGTGATCGCATCGCGAACGATCTCGATGCCACCCTCGTCGTCGAAGCTGCAGCGGGCACCGGAAAAACGACGGCGCTGGTCGGGCGCATCATGGCGTTGCTCGCATCTGGCAAGGGCCGGCTCTCGACCATCGTCGCGGTGACGTTCACCGAAAAAGCCGCAGGCGAAATGAAGCTGCGCTTGCGTACCGAGATCGAAAAGGCCCGCGAGGTCTGCACCGCCGATATTTTGGCTCGATTGGACGGCGCACTCGCGGAGCTCGAAGCGGCGCACATCGGAACCATTCACGGATTTTGCGCCGACCTGCTCCGCGATCGTCCAGTCGAAGCGCGCGTCGATCCGCTCTTCGAAATGATCGCGGAGGACGAGCAAAGTCGTCTCCTCGAAGAATGCTTCGAGCCGTGGTTCGAGCTCGCGCTCCGCTCGCCTGTCAAAGACCGTCGCTTCGAAGGCGTGCGTCGTTTGCTTCGCCGCCGGTCGCGTCGACGAAACGTGAGCGGTCCGCGCGAGCTGCTCCGTAAAGCCACGTTCGACCTCGTCGAGTGGCGCCATTTTTCGGGCGAGTGGCGCCGCGATCCGTTCGATCGCGAAGGCAGCATCGATCGCGTCGTCGCCAAAATAGACTTGTTTTCTCGGCATGCGGAGCACGCGGCCGAACGCGAGAAGAACGAAGACTGGCTCGCGAAATCGATTATGGAAATCTCACGATGGCGTAGCGAGCTCGCACGTCGTGAAGCCGTTTTAGGATCACGCGACTACGACGGTCTAGAGGCGGAGCTCCGCACCCTGGAGCGCGAGCGCTTTTGGAATTGGAAAGGTCGCGGAAAAGTTTTCTCGCCGGGCGTGTCGCGCGACGACGTCCTCAATGAGCGGACCATGCTCAAAGAAGAGCTGTCGCTGACTCTTCAAAAAGCCGACGCGGATCTCGCGGTGTGTTTGCGACGCGAGCTCACACCGCTCGCCGAGGCCTACGAGGATTTGAAACGTCGCGCGGGTCGTCTCGATTTCTTGGATCTCCTTTTGCGCGTGCGCGACATGTTGCAGAGCGACCGCAAGGTGCGCGCCGAGCTCCAGAAAAAATTCACGCACTTGCTCGTCGACGAATTTCAAGACACCGATCCGCTCCAAGCCGAGATTCTGCTGTTGCTGGCCGCATCCGATCCGAACGAGGCCGATTTTTCCCGCGTAAAGTCGATCCCTGGCAAATTGTTCGTGGTCGGTGACCCAAAGCAATCCATCTATCGATTTCGCCGCGCCGACGTCACGCTCTATGAAGCCACGAAAAAGCAATTGCTCGCGGCCGGCGCGGTGCTCCTGCATTTGACGACCAGCTTCCGCAGCGTGCCTTCGATCCAAAACGCGGTGAACGCGGCATTCTCGCAAGTGATGCACGGCAGCGAGGACGGCAGCCAAGCGTCGTACGTCGCGCTCACGCCGTTCCGCGACGAGCCCAAAGGTCGTCCCACCGTCATCGCGTTGCCTGTGCCGCGTCCATATGCAGACTATGGAAAAATCGCGGACTACATCATCAGCGAATCATTTCCCGACGCGGTGGGCGCGTTCGTCGATTTCTTGATCACGAAGAGCGGTTGGACGATTGCGGAGAAGGACAGCGACATCGAGGTTCCGATCGAGGCGCGTCACGTTTGCCTTCTTTTCAAGCGCTTTCAGAGCTTCGGCGAAGATGTTACGCGACCGTACGTTCGCGCGCTCGAGGCTCGACGTATTCCGCACGTGCTGGTCGGTGGTCGCTCGTTTCACCATCGCGAGGAGGTCACCGCGCTCCGCAATGCGGCAAGCGCGATCGAGTGGCCGGACGACGAGCTCTCGGTCTTCGCAACACTACGTGGACCGTTCATCGCGCTGTCGGACGCTCAGCTGCTCACTTGGCGCACGAACCCCGCGCTCGGCTCGCTTCATCCCTTCAAGAAGATCGACGAAACGAAGCTCACCGATTTCACGCGGCCCGTTCACGAAGCGCTCGGGTTGATCGCCAAGTTGCATCGCGGCCGCAATCGCCGCCCCATCGCCGACACGCTCGGACGATTTCTCGAAGCGACGCGCGCGCACGCGGGCATCGCCATTTGGCCGACCGGCGAGCAGGCGCTTGCCAACGTGCTGCGCGTTTTGGATCTCGCGCGTCGGTTCGAAACGACTGGCGCCACATCGTTTCGAGCATTCGTTTCACGACTCGACGACGACGCAGAACGTGGCACCGGCACCGAAGCCGCAGTCGTCGAAGAGGGCACCGAAGGCGTGCGCATCATGACCGTGCATCGCGCAAAAGGGCTTGAATTCCCGATTGTCGTGCTGGTCGACCCCACGGCGCCACCCGCACTTCAAAACCCGACACGCTATGTTCCAGCGGCAACGAGCGGGAGCGACAAGCGTGTTGCGGCCATTCCGCTCGCCGGTTGCGTGCCCGTCGAATTGTTCGAGCATCGCGACGAAGTGTTGCGCCACGATCGCGAGGAGGCGCAGCGTTTGGTCTATGTGGCAGCCACGCGCGCGCGGGAGCTGCTGGTCGTTCCGGTTGTCGGCGACGAGCCCGCACAGATCGACGAAGACAAAAAGAATTGGCTCGACGTTTTGCGTCCGGTGGTTTTTCCAGCGTCTGCTCAACGACGTGATGCACGGCAAGCGCCCGGCACACCCACGTTCGGATCCGACAGCACGCTCGAGCGCCCAGCATCGGCGCGCACGCACACGAACGGTTCGGTCGCGCCCGGCCTACATCGTCCGAGCGCCGGTGAGCATCAGGTCGTTTGGTGGGATCCTCGCGCGCTCGAGCTCGATCGCGAGCACGACGTGGGACTTCGTCAGCAAAAAATGTTGGCTGCAGATGATGGCAATACTGCGGTAGACGAAGGCGGCAGGCTTCACGATACCTGGGCAAAAACCCGGCAAAATGCGATTACGACCGGCAGCACGCCACACTTCCGCATCGTCACCGTGACCGAGCGCAAAGCGGAGATCGAGCGGGGCGCTACGGCGAGCGCCGAGGTTCCGGTCGAGGCTACCACCGCGAATCGCAAGACACGCGCGCATGGAAAGCGCTTCGGTATTTTGGTGCATGCGGTGCTCGCGAATGTCGAGCTCGACGCGAACGCAGAAGGGATCGCGCTCGTCGCACGCGCGCAAGGAAGGCTCATCGGAGCAACGCCCGAAGAAGAGGCGAGCGCCGTCGAGGCGACCATCGCTGCACTTGCGCACCCGCTCATGCAGCGCGCCCGCAACGCCACCGACGTGCGCCGTGAAGCGTCGGTCAGCCACGTCCAAGAAGACGGCTCGCTCCTCGAAGGCGTCGTCGATCTCACATTTCGAGAGGAGTCGCCCGCCGGTCCGAAGTGGACGATCGTCGATTTCAAAACCGACGTCGAGCTCTCCTCGCGCCGCGCCGAGTACGCGCTGCAAGTTTCGCTTTACGCGCGCGCTCTCGAAGCAGCCACCGGCGAGAAAGCCGAAGGAGCGCTGCTGAGCGTATGAATCGGCGCATTTCAAGCGGTTTCATCGCGCTGTTGGTCACGGTTGGTCATGATGCGCTCGCCGCGAATCCGCCGAAGTATTCGAAGTACGAGCAAGAAACGATCGACGAGGTCGTTCGCGACAAGAAGCTGAAAATCGATATCGCTCCGACCGGCAAGCTCGTGGAGGGCATCGATATCGTGCCCCTCGAGGTCATCGAGCAACGCGATCCGGTGCCGGGCTTCGTCAATATCTTCCACGCCACGACCAAAAAATACGTCATCGAACGCCAAGTGCTGCAAAGCGCTGGCGCGGCCTGGGATCAAGCGTTGGTAGACGAGACCGCACGCAACTTGCGCTCGAACGCGCAGCTGTCGGTCGTGATTTGTCTGCCGGTGCAAGGCTCGGCGCCCGGTCGCGTCCGGCTGCTCGTGATCACGAAAGACGTTTGGAGCCTGCGTCTGAATGAAGAATTTCTGGCGGGCGGCTATGGCCTTCAAGAATATTCACTCGAGGCCACCGAGGAAAATCTTGCGGGCACCCAGCAAGTCATCCTCGGACGATTCATTTATTTTCCGCAGTCGTACACGCTCGGCGCAGAATTTTTCTCTCCGCGCGTCGAGGGGCGATGGATAACGCTGGGCGCAGACGCCAACATCATCATCAACCGAAACAGCGGAAATACCGAGGGAACGTACGGCACGGTCGGCGCGTCGCGTCCGCTGTATTCCAATTCCACGGCGTGGTCGGGCGCTCTCACCACGAATTGGGAGAACGACGTTC
>JBDTFL010000555.1:0-4870 GCA_039937955.1 Polyangiaceae bacterium
TCCGGGCTGGCTCGTTGCCTTCTTTATCATGGCGCTGGTGGCCAGTGCGCTGCTTCGTTTTTCTTACGCTGGGGACATGGAATACAAAGGCGACGAGCGCTTCATGTTCGATCGCTCGCAGCATATCGGTGAATCGGAGCCGTGGCCCCAGCTCGGTATGACGAGCGGTGGCGGGCTGAAAAATCCCGCGCTGAGCATTTGGATTTTTGCGATTTTAGCGCGTATTTTCGGCGCGAAAACGCCGCTCGCGCTCGACCAGGCGGTCGTCGTCCTCAATGTCGCCGCGTTCGCGATTTTTTTCGGAGCGGCTTGGTTTTTTTCGAAGCCTCGCGAAAAAGAGATGTGGTTCTGGGGCGGCGCGCTCGCGGCGGTCAGTCCCGTGGCTGTTCTACTCCACCGAAAAATCTGGGCGCAATCCACGCTGCCGATTTTTTGCGTCCTCTTTTTGTGCGGTTGGTGGAAACGCGGCCGCTACGAAGGCGCAATTCTATGGGGATTGATGGGCGCGCTGCTCGGGCAAATCCACATGAGTGGCTTCTTCTTCGCGTTCGGATTTTTCGCGTGGGAGGCTGGGCTTGGATGGTCCCGCCGTGAGCGCGGGCCCGATCAGCGGACGAAATGGATCGGCTGGGCAGTTGGATCGATCTTGGGATCGATCACGCTCGTGCCCTGGGTGAAATACGTTTTGAGCGGCGTCGATCACGGTGAAGGTTGGAGCTTCGCCGAGGTCACGTCCGGTCGATTTTTGCGCACCTGGTTTTCGGACGGCTTGGGTCTCGGCCTCGATTACAGCCTCGGCGCGAAGTACTTCGATTTTTTGCGCTACCCGCTGGTGGGCGACGCCAAAGATTTTTATCCAGCGCTTTACATGCAGGGTGCAACCTTTTGCGCGGGCGCCGTGATCACGCTCGCTTCAGCCGTGCTCGTGCTGCGCTGGCTCATCGCGGGTGGCAGCATGAAGAGCGCGGTGCGCGGCTCTTCCGAAATTGCGCATACGCTGGGAGCGGCATTTTTTGGCTTCGGAATCGCGCTCACGCTTTCCGGCGTTCATATTTTTCGTCACTACTTGCTGGTGACGTTTCCGCTGGAATGGGTGAGCTTCGCCTATCTCGCGTTCGCAGCCACGCGTCGCCCGCGCGCGCTTCTCGCGGTGATGTGGTGCGCGCAGCTCGGCTTGTCGGCGACGTTCCTGCACTACATCCACGTGAACGGCGGAGCGGTCGGAGCCGACTACGGTCCGGCATATTCCAAGCAAATTCACCGCTAATACGAATTTCGCTCAGACCTGTGCAGGTCGAAAAGTCGGGTTAGACTAAGACCATGTCCGTTGCTGCTTACGTGCTTGCCGCGCTCGGCCTCGCAGTTCTCATGGTCGTGCACGAGTGTGGGCACTTCTTCGCGGCGCGCTATTTCGGAATTCGCGTCATCAAGTTTTCGATCGGCTTCGGGCCCACGCTGATCAAGCATCAGCCCAAAGGGAGCACCGTCGTTTACCAAATCGCGATCATTCCGTTTCTCGCCTACGTGCAGATCGACGGAATGAATCCGTACGAGGAGATCGATCCGAAGGACAAAGGCAGCTACGCGAACGCATCGCTTTGGGCGCGCGTCGTCACGATCGTCGCTGGTCCGCTCTCGAATTATTTTTTCGCATCCATTCTCATGTTCGCCGGATTTCTTCTCGCAGGCCGGTTGGACATCGACGAGACGAGCATGCGCGTCGACGTGAATCCTAGCGGCCCGGCAGAACAAGCCGGAATTCGCGACGGCGACAAATTCATCAGCGCAAACGGATCACCGATTGGCACGTGGGACGACTTGAAAGCCATCGTCACTGCGCACCCGACCGACGCCGTCGACATTCTTGTCGATCGCAATGGCGAGCAAAGTCATCACAGCGTGATCCCCGTTCCGAAGGGGCAAAAATACGAAGGCAAAATCGAAGTGGGCCCGTACTCGCACGTCGTCAAAGTCGACGCTCGCGAAGCCTTGGTGCTCAGCCTCGTCGAGCCCGCAAAGGTCGTCACGAGCACCATTTCCGGAATGGTTCGTTGGGCCAGCGGAAAAGAAAAAGCGGAGCTCAGTGGTCCGGTCGGCATCGTGAAAGAGACCGCAGGAGCCGTGAAGAGCGGCGCCGGCGACACGTTCAAATTTTTAGGCGCGCTCTCCGCGTACCTCGGCGGATTCAATTTGCTTCCGTTCCCCGCGCTCGACGGTGGTCGCCTTTTGTTCCTCGCGATCGAAGCGGCCTCGCGTCGCAAACCCGACGCGAAAATCGAAGCACGTGTCCACGCGATCGGTTTGCTGATGATGCTGACGCTCATCGCGATCGTCACCTGGAGCGATTTGATGCCGAAGCATTGAGTCGACTCGAGGCTTCTGAGCGCCTCGCAGTGTATTTTTGCATGGACGACTTGGGCGGATCATCCGTGTTTGTCGACGACCTTAAGATGGTGCAAACGGTCTCGATTTGCGCGCTCACCCGCGAGAAATTCGGGATGGGTCGCGAGGCTCGCGAACGCGCGCGAGGCTGAATTTAGGCATGATCGTCGCTTATGCGCGGTCATGCGACTTCGAACGAAAACTGTCACGCCCTTCGCGCTTCTCGGCATCGCGCTCCTCTCTGCAGCTTGTGGCGGCAACAGCGACGAAGACTCCGCATCATCGGAAGACGCATTGACGCGCGTGTGCGGCGCGTCGACGGATGGCGCGGTTCAAGGTGTCGACGTCTCGTACTACCAAGGCGATTTCAACTGGGCCGGTCAGCACGCAAACTTCGGCGCCGCGCGCATCAGCGATGGCACGGGCTTCATCGATCCGACGTTCCCCGAAAACTGGGCGCACATGAAGTCCGCCGGAACGCTCCGCAGCGCGTATCAATTTTTCGAGCCCGGTGAGGACGAGGTCGCGCAAGCGAATCTCGTGATCTCCAAAGTTGGTCGGCTCGGCGACGGCGATCTTCCGGTCATGCTCGACATCGAGGTTACCGGCGGACAATCACCCGCAACGATTCGTGCGCGCGCACAACGCTGGCTCAATCTCGTCGAAGCTGGCACCGGCAAAAAACCATTCGTCTACAGCTACGCCTCATTTCTGCAGACCAATCTCGGCAGCGGCTTCGGCGCATATCCGCTTTGGATCGCGGGCTACGGCGAGACGTGCCCATCGGTTCCGAGCGGCTGGAACAACTGGGTCGTGTGGCAATATTCGGACGGCGGCGGACATCTCGATCACGACGTGTTCAACGGAAATGAAGCGCAGCTCGAAGCCCTCGCCGGTGCAAGTGGTGGCGGCGGCGCGGGTGGCGGATCGGTTCCATCGGTCGTCGAACAAGCGTTCCAGGCAAACACGTCGAGCCTTTGGACGGTCGGCAGCGCCGGCGACAAAGATTGGGGACTCGGCATGAACGAAGGAACGAGCCCCGCGATCGCTTCGCTTTCGAACGGCGGATTCGAGGTCGCGTTTCAAGCGAACACGACCAGCCTTTGGACGGTCGGTAGCGACGGCGACAAAGATTGGCAGCTCGGCATGATGGCAGGAACGAGCCCGAGCATCGCAGCGCTCACGGGCGGCGGATTCGAAGTCGCGTTTCAAGCGAACACCGGAAGTCTTTGGACGGTTGGAACCGCAGGAAATAAGGATTGGGGCCTCGGCATGATGAAAGGCTCGAGCCCGTCGATCACCGGTCTTTCCGGCGGCGGATTCGAGGTCGCGTTTGAAGCAAACACGACGAGCCTCTGGACGGTCGGCGACGCCGGCGACAAAGATTGGAGCCTCGGCATGTACACAGGATCGAGCCCCGCCATCACCGCGGTCGGCAGCAACGGATTCGAGGTCGCATTCGAAGCGAACACGACGAGCCTGTGGACGGTCGGCAGCGCGGGCGACAAAGACTGGGGCCTTGGCATGTACGCAGGCACGAGCCCCGCGATCACGACGCTTTCGGGCGGCGGATTTCAAGCGGCCTTCGAAGCGAACACGACAGATCTTTGGACGGTCGGCGACGCTGGCGACAAAGCCTGGGACCTCGGCATGATGCCGGGAACGAGCCCGACCATCGCGGGCATTGCCGGCGGCGGATTCAAAGCGTCGTTCGAAGCGAACACGACCGACCTTTGGAGTGCGGGCACCGAGGGCATCACCGATTGGAAGCTCGGCATGATGAAGGGCACGAGCCCGTCGGGTTCTTGAGGTAGGTCGAAAGCGTTAGTAATCGCTAACGTTAGCTACAGCTTACATTCGGCAGGCTGTGTGTCGCCGGCCATCTGATGCGCGTGGGCCGCGTCACTCATGAGATTGAGATCGCGGTCCATGATTTCGAGTCGGAGCCACATGCAGGGACCACGACGCCCGAAACGATCGGCGTCGTCCCTCAGCTTCGCGACTTTGTCGCGGCCCGGCGGCTCCCAAACGCGCGCGAAGAAGGCCAGCGCACCTTTGCCGTCTCCTTTTTCCAAAACATCCGGAGTGCTGAAAGCAGGCAAAATACCGACGATTGCAGCGATGACGACGATGACGACACGAACGATGTACGGAGCCAATCGTTCACGTGCTCGATAAAGAGCGGCGACCAGTGTCGCTGCGACCAAACAGCCGACGACGAAATACCAAAACGTCGGTGAGTCCCAACCAACCAGCTCCATCACATGATGAGGTACGAATTGGTAGTGCGCGAGTGGGATAGCGATTTGCGCGAGTGGACGAGTGACGTCCTCGGGCATCGTGTTGAACACGAGAGCCGTGAAGCCGAGCTGTGCGACGCTGGCGATCAAAAGACCGCCCGCCACACCGCGCAAAATCGCACGACGCAACCGGCGATTCCCGGAGAGCTGCTCGAGCGCGCAAAGAGCGCCGAAGCCGAAGAACGGAG
>JBDTFL010000556.1:0-9835 GCA_039937955.1 Polyangiaceae bacterium
GGGCGCACCGGCAGCATCGGCTCCACATCTGGAAAAAGCGGCCGAAAAGCCCGCGAAGAAAATCGAAGCGAGCGAGCCGCAAGCCGAAGAGAAAAAGAGCGACCCGCAAAGCAAGCCAAACTAAGACCGAAGGGACCGCCACTCTCGGGGAGCTCGCCGGCTGACCGCGGATTTTATTTTCGCGCGACTTGGTATTCGGACGGCTGAAAGCGCGACATGCGGTGCATGAACGAGAACGTGAACCCCGGCCAAAGCGTGGTGTTTTGTCGGTCCTTGTCGAGGTACCAGCTATCGCAACCGCCGCTTGCCCAGACGGTATTTTTGAATTTGCGATCCATCTCGTCGACGAATTTTTCCTGAGCGACCTGGCTCGCTTCGATCGTCTTGAGCTGATTTCGCTTCATGTGATCGAGCGCGTCGAGCACGTAGCGAATCTGACTTTCGATCATGACGATGACCGACGAATGCCCGAGCGCAGTGTTAGGTCCGAACAAGAAAAACAAATTCGGAAAGCCGTGCACGGACGTTCCGAGATGCGCGCTCATGCGTGATTTCCAAAGACTCCAGAGCGTTTCGCCATTTTTCCCGTGCGTGCGCTTCGCGAGCGGATGCTCCTGAACCTGAAATCCAGTTCCGAAAATGATGACGTCCACTGCGTGCTCGGTGCCATCTTTGTCGACCACCGAGTGCGGGCGAATCTCTGCGACCGCCGACGTGATGACCTCGACGTTGGGCTGCGTGAGCGCCGGTAAATATTCGTCGGACAGCAAAATGCGCTTGCAGCCGAGCGTGAATTTCGGGGTGAGCTTCACGCGCAATTTCGGATCTGGCACTTGCTTCTTCAAGTGATGATTCGCCACGATTTGCACGAGCTTCGCGATCTGCGGATAGAGAAACGGCAGCGCGAGAATTTCGTGGCGTACGTAAATCTCGCCGCGCAAAAGCAGCTGCGCGAGGTTCGAGCTACGCAGAAGTCTTTTCGCGCCTTCCGAGATCTGCGGATTTTTTCGCGGCATGATCCACGCTGGCGTGCGCTGAAATAAAAGGAGCTCGCCGACCTTCGGTTGAATGGCGGGCACGAATTGAATCGCCGACGCTCCAGTTCCGACGACCGCCACGCGTTTGCCGGCCAGATCCACGTCGTGATTCCACTTCGCCGAATGGAACGCTTCGCCTTCGAACGAGTCGAGTCCCGGCAACTTCGGAATGGACGGTTCGCTCAAGCCCCCCGCGGCAGCGATGACGACGTCAGCGGTGAAATTCTCTTTCGCGGTTTCGACGTGCCAGATTTTTTTCTCTTCGTCCCAATCGAGTCGGCGGACCTCGTGACCGAATCGCAAATGCGGCGTGACCCCGAAACGATCCGAGCACGATCGCAAATACTCCCAAATCTCCGGCTGCGGAGAGAACGCGCGAGTCCAGTCCGGATTTCGTGCAAACGAAAATGAATACAGATGCGATTCGACGTCGCATGCGCAATTCGGATACGTGTTGTCGCGCCACACGCCGCCGAGATCGCCCGCGCGCTCGAGAATGACGAAATCGTCGATCCCCTTCTGTTTCAAGCGGATTGCGATGCCGAGTCCTGCGAACCCACTGCCGATGATCGCGATCGCAACGTGACGCGGCTCTTCTCGATCCATGCGCGCGATGGTACCCACGTTTCGTTTTTACGGCTTCGCGGACCCAGACGCTGCAGGCTTCGCCGAGCTCGTCGGAGCCGGAGCTGCTGGCGACTCTTCTCGGTCCCATGCGCCGTTGCGACAAACCAACGTGCTCGAAAGTTGGTGCGGGTCCGAGCTCGGCTGGCCGCATACCGCACCTTCGGGCGCGCAAGGTTTGCCCTCCAACAATCTCGGACTGTGCGAGCACGCGTAGTTGTTACCGCCGTCGTCCAAGTCGACGGATTGATCGGACGCGGCCTCGGCTTTGTCGGAAACGCCCACGGGCTCTTTCCAATACGGCGCCGGTGCGCAGGCGCTCGTGGTGAGCGTCGCGAGAAGCACTGCATCCAAGAGAACGAGGCCGAGTCGCATTCCACGAGCTTACTCGGCATCGCGCACAATTGCCGCTCCGAGTGGAGACGGCGCCGCTCGAGAATGATAAGAATCTGACCATGAACGAGCAGAGCTTCATGAAGTCGCTGTTCCACGGAATCATCTCGGAAGCGCTTGTTTTCCCGTATCCGGAGCCCTCCGCTGCCGAACGCGAGAACGTGAACATGATGCTCGAGACCGTCCGAAAGTATTTCAACGCCAATGTCGATTCGGTGAAGATCGATCGGACGGCCGAGATTCCGAAAGACGTGCTCGAGGGCGTGAAGCAGCTCGGGCTCTTCGGCGGTTTGATCCCGCAAGAGTTCGACGGCATCGGTCTCTCGTCCACCGGTTGGACACGCATGATGCAAGAGATCGGCGCGCTCGACGCAGCGTTCGCGGTCACGCTAGGCGCACATCAATCGATTGGCCTCAAAGGCATTTTGCTTTTCGGTACACCGGAGCAAAAGAAAAAATATTTGCCGAAGCTCGCCACCGGTGAGCACGTGGCCGCATTCGCATTGACCGAGCCAAGCGCCGGCAGTGACGCCGCCGCGATCCAGACGCGCGCCGAGCTGTCCGCTGATGGAAAATATTACACATTGAGCGGCTCCAAGATTTGGATCTCGAACGGCGGCTTCGCCGACATTTTCACCGTCTTTGCGCGCACGTCACCCGCTGAAGAAGGCGCCAAACCGCGCATCACCGCATTCATCGTCGAGCGCGCATTTGGCGTAAAAAGCGGGCCGCCCGAGCACAAGCTCGGCATTCGCGGCAGCAACACCACCGAAATTTTCTTCGACGACGTCAAAGTGCCCGTCGAAAATATGTTGGGTGAATCGGGCCGCGGTTTCAAAGTCGCGATGGAAGTTTTGAACAGCGGACGCCTCGGTTTGGCGAGCGGCTGTTTGGGATCATCGAAGCGCTTGATCAAAATGGCGGTCGAGCGCGTGCAAGAGCGCAAAGCGTTCGGCCGGCCCATCGGCGAGTTCGGTCTCATCAAAGACAAGATCGCCGAGATGATGGCCGAGACCTACGCGCTCGAATCGATGACGTACCTCACGACCGGGCTCATCGACGGCAAAGTGAGCGACTACTCGGTGGAGAGCGCCATCTGCAAAGTGTTCGGCTCTGAAACACTTTGGCGCGTCGTGAACGAGACACTACAGATCGCTGCAGGCCTCGGTTACATGCAGGAATATCCGTACGAGCGACTCTTGCGAGACGCGCGCATCAATTTGATCTTCGAAGGAACGAACGAGATTTTACGGTGTTTCATCGCGCTCACCGGCATGCACGGACCCGGACAAGAGCTGGTCGAGGTCGCCAAAGCAATGCGCGACCCGATCAAAGGATTCGGTCTGCTCAGCGATTTCGCGGTTCGAAAAGCACGCACTGCGCTCGGTCGCGAACGTCTCACGCGCGGTCACGCGATCTTGAATCGTGAGTCGGTGGTGTTCGAGGAGTACACGATCGAGCTCGCCAAGAACGTCGACAAAATGCTCCGCAAACACGGACGCAACATCGCCGAGATGCAGTTCACGCAGAAGCGCATCGCGGAAATGGCCATCGACCTCTACGCCATCGCATCGGTCATCTCACGCACCACCCGCGCGATCGAAAAACGCGGTGAAGAAGGCGCACGTCGCGAGATCGATCTCACGACCCTGTTCGTCGCGAGCGCCGAGAAACGACTCGCCGCCAACGTCGTCGGCTTCGAGAAGAACGACGACGAGCTTCGCAAAGCGGTCGCCGACAAAACGTACGTCGACGGCGGCTATCCGTTCGACGTCTTCTGATTCGTGATGCGCGCGCTACTGATCACGATGATCACGCAGCGATCATCATGACTCCACAATCCGTTTCCACATTGCAAAGCAGCAATGCGACGGTCAGCGTCTTGCTTCAAGGGACCGGCGTAGTCCTCACCATCACGTCGCCATAGACGCGATCCGAAATCGCCTTATTTTGCCGCTCGAGGCTACGCAGGCGGAAGCGCGTAGAGCTCTGAAGAGCCACCACGCCGACCACGTTGTCGTTCGATTTCTTGAACGCGACCGAGCGCGTGTGCGATCGCCATCGCGTCGCGATCCGTCGATGCAATGCGCACGGGACCCTCTGCCGTCCAACGAATCAAACCGTCTGCGATGAGCGGGCTCGGTGAGTTCGGTTGCGCCTCCAGCGCTGGCGAATGCGCAACGGGTACGAACGCGTCGGCGGTTTGCCAACCGATGGCCGCGCGAACGACTGCGCCCGGCGGAAGGTCGCGCATGAACCAATCGCCTACCGACGTGTGCACTTCGACGTCGCGTGACGTGGTGCGTGGACCATCCCACGTGCCTTCGATGATCAAAAGGCGAAGCGCGACGTAGCCACCTGGACGCGTGCGCTCGAGCCGACGGCGCGTCTCGTCACGGATTTCCCAGTAAACGAAAATTGTTTTCGGATCGACGGCGATCGCCACGCATTCGTCGACGTCGTATTTCGGGGGAAGCGGCGCGTCGTCGAGCATTCCCATGGGCTCGGCGGGCGGTGACGGATCGGCTTGTTTTGCCGATGTTTCAGCGCTCGTGCCGCTTTCCGAGTCGGCGTCGGCGTCGTCCGAGTCCAGAGCAAATTTCGGTGCGGGCAAATCCGCATTTTGCAGACGCTCGAGAAGCAAGCGAGCTGCATCGTGATCGGGCTCGGTCTCCAGAACTTTGCGAAGCGTCTCTTCGGCGCGCGCCTTGTGACCTTGCGTCGCGTAAATCTCTGCGAGCGTGACGGTAGGAATGACGCTCGACGTAGAGCGTGCTGGGCGAGCCGGTGCGGGCTCGGAGCGAACCAGGTCTGCAGCCTCCGGAAGATTGAGACCGCGCTCGATCACGCGCGCGAGCAGGTCGCGGGCGATTCCGAAGAATCCGCGAGCTCTACGAACCTCGGGAGCCTTCGCATCTTTTGCAGTGCGGACGAGCAGCTCGTCGACCAGCTCCGGACGTGTGAGCACCGCCGGGCGGAGCACGCCAGCCGACTCTGCTTTTGCAACGAGGGTGTCGCGATCGAGCGCCTCGAGATCCGCGCGGTTCATGATCACGGATCTAGCGTGATTTCGGCTTCGACGTAAGCCCCGTCAAATAACCTACGCTGGATGCCTGCGCGCCGCTCGGCTTGACCGCGGCGTTACGCGTAAGCGCCGCCGAGCTCGCGGACGGGCGTGATTTTCGCGAGACGCGCGCGTGCTTCAGCCTCGTCCTTTTTCATCTGGACCTTGAGCGGCTCGAGGCCGTCGAATTTCATCTCGGCTCGCAAATACTGAACGAAGTGCACGCGCAGCTGAGCGCCGTAGAGATCGCGATCGAAATCGAACAAGAAGACCTCGGTGGTTCTTCCGACCGCGCCGGCGATGGTGGGTCGTACGCCAATGCTCATCACACCGTGCGCCAGCGCGTGCGCCCGACCGTCTCGGATTTCGTCGACGAGCACCGCGTAAATTCCATCAGGCGGAGAGAGCTCGAGGATGTCGTGCAAGTTGGCGGTGGGAAAGCCCAGCGTACGACCGAGCTGGTCGCCTTTTTTCACAACGCCGCTGATCGAATGCCAGCGCCCGAGCACAGCGAGCACTTCGTCGAGGTCGCCCTTCGAAACAGCGGCGCGAGCGCGTGTGCTCGAAAATGCGCCGCGGTCGTCTTCCGCTACCGCGTGCGCGCGAGCCGTAAATCCAAGGTTATTTCCAATTTCAGAGAGCGTCTGAAAGTCGCCCGCGCGTTTGCTGCCGAAGCGAAAATTCTGCCCGACGACGACCTCCTTCGCGTGCAGTTCTTCCGCGAGCAGCTTGGCGGCGAACTCGAGCGGTGATTGTGCGGCAAACTCGCCATCGAATTTTTTCACGACGACGCGATCTGCGCCGTGGCGCTTCAAGAGCTCGATGCGACGATGAATTGTCGTGAGCTTCAGCGGCTCGCCACGCCCGACGACCGCGCTCGGATGCGGATCGAATGTGAGCACCACCAATTCATTCTCACCGTGCCGCGCGCGAATCGCAGCGTCGGCGAGCACCGCTTGGTGTCCACGATGCACGCCGTCGAAATTTCCAATCACGACGACCGACGATCCGGATTTCGAGCTCATCTCGCTTAAGGGGAATTGAGCCGAGCTACGCGCAGGCGTCTAGTTAGTAACGCATTCCTGCGGAACAGGATGCGTCACGCAATAGTCATCCCCCGGCGGCGGCGGCACGATCTCGAGCACCGCACGCGTTCCTTGCGAAGGCAGCACCGCGCGCGTTTTCCTCTGACATGCTTGCAGGCCGTCGGCCGGCGGAACGTTCGCTCCCGTCGGCGCCGTTCCGGGTATCCCCTCGTCGGCGGCGCACGAGCCGGCTTCATCCGGAACTGTCCACGCTTGGCCGCTCGGATAAACGAGATTGATCTGGTAACGGCCCGGGGGCAAACAGCCGACCTCGATCTTGCGAACCAGCTTGGATTCAGCTGCCAAAATCGCATTTGGATCGAACAACGGTTTTCCGCCTGCGGGCACCACCTCGTTCGGATCTGAGCTCGGCCCGGTGAGGTGTGGTGTGACGAGCACGCCACCTTGATCGATGTGCGCCGGGTTGAAGCAAATGACCGACGGACGAATCATCGCCGTGAAATTAGGGACGCGCGCTTTCGGATCGGCGGGCGTCTTCGCCGCAGCATTGGCAACGGTCTCGAGCACGCTGCCGCCAACGAGCGTGATGCCTTGAATAATCACGATGGGCGCCGTTGCGCTGCCTTGTGCAGTGAGCGCTTGCAGATCGAGCTTGTGCGTCGGGTCGTCGATGAGCTTCGCGAAAACTGCGAGCGGATAAAGCGCCGGAATTTGTCCTTCCGGAATCAATCCGCCGGCCGTCCAAACCAAGAGTCCACCGCCTTGATCGAACGAGGGTGCTTGCATGTGGAACGGCTGCTTCGGATCGACGGCTGCTGCAATTTCATTTGCGGCGACGCCCCAATCGAGCTGGACCGACGGAAACGCATTTTGGAAATTCTGACCCGCGACCAAGCTCAGCACCGCCGGCGGCGCGAGCACTTGCTGATCCTGCGTCATCGTGACGACCGGAACGAAATTCGGATTACCGTCTGGGTTCGCTGCGGAGTTGCTCGCGTTGGTCGGTACGCTCTCCGAGCCATCCGGATGAAAATACGGACGCGTAAGCGGAAGCGTTTCACCGAGAGCGACGGCAATGTTGTCCGCCACGAAGCCCGACGACGGCATCGTGAGCACGCCCGGCGCAGCTCCGGCTTGTTGAACCCCGACCGTGATCGGAAAAAAGATCGGCTGGTAGTTCGGATCGCTTGCGTGGAGCTGTGCGTCGGCGGTGTCGAGATAACCGCCACCAACATCCCCTTTTTCAGGCAGATCGCGAATTTTGAAGGTCGGCAAAAAATTGCCGGTCGCGTCGTAAAACGCTTGAACGACGTACGTGCCCGCAACAAACGGCGAGATGGCAAACGGTGCCGACGCGGTCGTCGTGCCTACCGCGCACGTGCGAACGCCGGGCTTCGTTTCGCGTGGCTCGTTCGCGAAAAGTTGATCGCCCGTGACGACTCCGAAGTTCACCGGCGTCGTCGCGATGCCAGCCGGCGGCGGCGGATTCTTTTGATCGAACGCGAGGATGATCACCGCACCGACGACGTGACCGTCTTGCGTGCACGGGCGCGCACCTTGGTAGAGCACCGTACCGCGGATGATTCCCGAGACCGGCGCAACGGTGTCGTCGATCGGAACATCCATGCATGCTGCAAGCGAAAGGAGCACGAGCGCCGCAACGGTTTTTTTGGATGCTGATGTTTTCATGCGCGCGCTGTTCTCCTTTCTCTATTTCGAAAATTCGAGATTCAAAACTTGTAGGTGAAAAAGCCCATCACGCGACGCCCGATGGTCTGACCGAACGGATGCTCGCGGTGCTCATAGCCCGTCAAGTTGAAGGCGACCGCGCTGACCTCAGCCTGATTTTTCAAGAAGCGATAACCGACACGTGCGTTGAGCAAATAATAAGCGTCGAGATGGAACGCTTCGTCGACGATTTTTTGCTGCGCGACGCTTTCAACCTGCTCGTCCCAGGTTTGCGGCGAGATGTAGTGGAAGTCGATCGAGCCGTCGATGCCTGGATCGGTTCGAACTTGCACGCCCGCGTTGAGCTTGTTGACGCTGGTTCGTGAGTCTTCGACGGCCGCCGATTTCTGAGCCGCAGTGCAGTTCGAGTCGTCTTGGTTGACGTAGTTGAAGGTGTAGTTGGTGTAGACGTCCAAGCCTTCGACCGGCGCAACGCGCGCACCGAGCTCCGCGCCGTAGGTGTTGTAGAGCGAGCAGCTGTTCTCGAATCCACCGGCAAAAACCGGGTAAAGACCGGTTTCCTGATTCAAGTTCGCCGAGCCCGACGCCGCATCACCGAGCGAAACCGGACGATTGGTGGCAAGGCGAATGAAGTCGTTCGTCTGCGTGAAAAAGAAGGCGGAGTCGAACGTGAAGATGTCGCTGTCTTGTGTGAGGTAACCGAGCTCCGCCGAAAAAACGCGCTCGGGCTGGACTTTGAAATTCGGATCGTCGGTGCGCACTCCGCGCGAATCGAGCGCAGCACCTGCTACCGGAAGCTGCACCGGCAACGACAAATACGATTCGAGGAATGTGGGCGTACGAAATGCGGTCGCGACGCTCGCGCGAATCGTCGACTTCTGCGTCGGATGAATGAGGATCGCGCCGCGCGGCGACATGATCGGCCGTGCGAGATACGGGTCGTAGTCGAGACGATAGTCACCGACGAGCGCGAAGATCTTTTTGATCTTCACTTCGTCATGGACGAAAAATGCTTCGTGGTTTTCGGTGCGGCTCTCGTCGAGGTACGTCCACGAAACTTGTTTCAATCGGTAGCTGAGACCGACATGCAGATCGTGATCGATGCCCTTGCCGGTTTCGAACTGCCCGACGTACTGGGCTTCGCCGTCGAGCACGTTGTTGTCCGCCGACCCAGGCAACAAGGATTGACCGATGGAGTTCGATTCTAGGCCGAAATTCGTCCGGAAACGATTGTAGAATGCACGCACTTGAATGTGCTTCGAATCCAAAAACGCGACGACGTCCGACACTTGCGTATTGGTGAGGTCGACGTTGTTGAGCGGGCCAATTCCGAGAATGTCGACGTTGCCTTCCATGAGACCACCGCCGACGCCCACTGTGATGTCGCGACCGATGCGCCGCGTGCCGCTGATGTTGATGCGCGCAGTGCTCGCATCGGTCGACGATGCTCCGTTGAACGTCGTGAGATCGGCGCGACCGGGCGGAACATCGCGGCTCCACTTCGGCAAATAGTCGTAACCCGCGGAAGCGCGCCATGCGAAGTCGTCGCGTTTGCCGGTCGCCCACAAGCTGCCGTGCGTTTGATTGTGATCGCCGTAGCCGACGTTGATGCCGCTCGTGCCTTCGCCGGGAGCTTTGGTGATGATGTTGATGACGCCGTTGGCTGCGTCTGCGCCGTACAAAGCGGAGCCGGGACCACGAACGACCTCGATGCGGTCGATGTCTTCGACGCCGATCGGCAACGTTTGCCAGAACGTGGCGCCGAGAAGATCGACGTACACGCTGCGACCGTCGATGAGCACGAGGACTTTGTTGGAGAGACGTTGGTTGAACCCGCGCAAGCTCACTTCCGTTTGCGAGTTGTTCACCTCCATAATGTCCACGCCCGCCAAACGCCGTAAAAGCTCGGGGATTTTCGTGATCCCGGACAGGCGAATGTCTTGCTGCGTGACGATGGAGGTAGAGCTCGGCGCATCGAGCGG
>JBDTFL010000557.1:0-3287 GCA_039937955.1 Polyangiaceae bacterium
TGTCTGCGCTTTGAGCGAGCGCGGAAACGGGCGCAGCAAGGATCGCGGCAAGCGTGATGACGCACGTGAGACGAGCAGAGCTTTTCATTTAGTTCCGAACGTTGGGGAGCTCGGGAGAATGTGCCGTGACAGGAATCACGGGAGCAACGGTAGCGACCGGTTGCGATGTGGTCACGTTCGTTGCGTCGGGCCTCGGTTTGCCGCCCATCGTTTGATGCGTCGAAGCCGGCTTCGTGTGGATGGTTGGCGGATGCACGAGCGCGATCGCGCTGGCGCTCGGTGAAACCGAATCGGTCGGCGGATTGAGTGTTGCCAGCGTCGCTGCCGTCGTTGCTCCGGACGACGTCGCCGATGTCGATGGTTGCGTAGCGTTCGTGGTGGTCGCCGTGCCGTCTGGAGCTGCGACGCTCTTCACGCCATGCTTCGACACAAAGAAGACGCCGACAGCCAGCGCAATCACGGCGAATGCCGCGGCGGCGATCGACGCCCGCTTTTGACGAATGCTGTTCGGTGCGAGCTGCGTGCGATCCCACGCTGATGCCGTGCTGGCTGCAGGTGCAGATCGTTGCGAGCTGGAAGGCTGGGGCTCCGGAAAAAGTTTCAGCGACGCGTGCTCGCCGCTCGCCGACGCGATGTCGCCGGCTTTGAGCGCACCCTCTGCAGACGCGAAAGGTGCGAGCGCCTTTCCGAATTCGCTGACGCTCTGAAAACGGTCGTCACGCCTCTTTTCAAGGCACTTCATCACTGCGGCTGCGAGCAGCGCGGGGATCTCGGGGCGGAGCTCGAGGATGGGACGAGGCGCTTCGGTGACGACCATCGCCGTGAGTTGCGTGACGCTGTCGGCGACGAACGGAACTTGTCGCGTGAGCAGCTCGTAGAGAATGGCGCCGAGCGCCCAGATGTCAGTGCGTGCGTCGACGTTGCGCGCGGAGCGAAGCTGCTCGGGCGACATGTAATTCGGCGAGCCCATGATTTGCGACGTGGACGTGAGCGAAAGATCGTCTGTCGCATTCGATTTCGAAATTCCGAAATCCAAAACTTTGATCAGCGGCTTGCCCGTTACCCGGGTCGTCAAAAATAAATTCGTGGGCTTGAGGTCACGATGCACGATGCCGAGAGAGTGCGCTTCGGCGATCGCCTCGCATGCTTGCAGCACGTAATCCACCGCGGTTTCGATGGGCAGCGCGCCCTTCGATTCGAGGACCTGATCGAGATCGTAGCCCTCCAAAAACTCCATCACGATGTACGGCGCGCCCGTTTGAAGGCGACCGACATCGCTCACGCGCGCGACGTGCTCGCTGCGTAAGCGAACTACGGCTCGAGCTTCGCGTTCGAAACGCGCGACGTTGTCGGCGCTCGCGAGCGCGCGCGGCAACATGAATTTGATCGCAACCTTTTGGCCGAGCGCGATGTGCGTTGCAGCAACGACGACGCCCATGCCACCTTCGCCGAGCACGCGGTCGACCCGAAACTTTCCATCCAGGACTTGTCCCGGTTGTACGGAAAGAGGGGAATCGTGCGCCGTTTCGCTCATGCGTGAGGCTCGAGGATAGCAGAGAGGCTCATGGGTTTAGACGATTGAGCGATGCGATCGCTCTACCTTTTCATCTCGCTCGGATTGCGGTTTACATAAGGGCATGGCGAGCTTCGATCTTCAAAAAACGAACGACGTAATGGCGCTCCTCGCGACCGCTCGCGAGACGCGTGACGACGCTTGGCGACAGGCATTTCTTGCAGCAATCGTCGATGCATCGATGGCGTCGAAATCCGAGCAGGTGGTGCGCGGACCAGATGGATTCCCCTACTTCGTCCTCGTCAGACCGCCGGTGGCGGAATCCTTCACGCCGTTCTGCGTGTCGCACATTTTGGGTCACTGCACGAGCAGCGGGATCGGCATCGTCGTCGAGCCGACCGAACGCGCGGCCGACTGGGTATTCAGTTACGGCGATTTGTTTTCGCTGCGCGCCTACGGAACGTTCGCCGGCGACCCCGTCGATCGTGAAGTAGAGACCGGTCCCAAGACCGAGGTGCTCGAGGCGGAGCGTCAGATCATGATCGGGTCGCCGAGCGAAGAATTTTTGCCCACGTGGGCGCGGCGCGTGATCGCCGGATTTTTGAAGAGTGCAGCCAAGATCGAAACTCCGAGCGTGTGCGTAATGGCCGACCCGAGACGCGGACCTTCGCGAAATCTGGTGTTCAACATTCATCCGCAGGACTTCGCGTCGCAGGAAGACTTCCAGCGCGTGATGAACATGATCAGCTGGTTTTTACCGGCGAAACGCGCATGTGTGGCCCTGTCACGAGGAGCGCTTTCGCCATCGGATTTCATTCCTCTTTGAGCATTATGGACGTTCGTCGAACGCGGAAACGCACGACGACTATTCCCGCCGCGATGCCGAGCAGGGGAATCAGCCAGGAAAAATCGTCGTAGGTGCAGCTCATTTTGAACGGCTCGAAATTGGCGAGAATGATCGCAGCGACCCCGATGCATGCACATGCAACTCCGCCGAACGCGACGCGCCACGCGAAAACGAGACGCTCGCCCCGCGGTTTGAGCAACGACCATGCGAATGCCACGCAGAACCAAAGTGCACCGAGCGCGATCGTGGCGAGAGCGACGAGGGAGGCGATCAACCCACAGAAACCGATGTCCGACACGCGCTGACTATTCTCGCATCAGGATTTCTGACGGTTTGCGCCGACCGGAATTTCGGTGAACATCGCGAGACGCTCGCTGTTCGCCGGATCGTCGCCGCGCAAATGCGCTTCCAGATGAGGAATGGAGTCGGCGCCCCAAAAGAGCTCGCCGTCCGCGATCATCGTCGGCACACCAAACGCGCCAACCGCAATCGCGTTTTCAGTTTCGTTTTTCACGCGATCTTTCGTTTCTTGCGACAGCGCGGCATTCACGACCGCAGCGCCGTCGAGGCCGATCTTCGAAGCGAGCGCAGCAATCACCTTCGGGTCGGTGACATCGCGTGATTTCTCGATCTCCGCGCCGCGCCACGCGACGTCGAAAATCGCGTCGATGAGCGCGTGCTGTTGGCTGTCGGCCATGGGCGTCGAGACGGCACGAAGCGCGAGAAGCGGATTGAACGGATGCGCGGGCGGTGGCTTGATGGTGAGACCGCCGAGGTGCGCCATGCGGATCACGTTCTTGAACGTGTAAATGCGTTTGGCGGGGATCTCGGCCGGCCCTTTTTGACCGTGATGATTGAGCATCGCCGCGAACAAAATCGCTTTCGCGTTCAGCGCGCGGCCGTGACGGTCTGCGACGTCTGCGATCT
>JBDTFL010000558.1:0-10018 GCA_039937955.1 Polyangiaceae bacterium
AATCACGCGGCGATTCGCGCGTCGATCATCGCGAACTTGAAAGCCGGAAAATTCGTGCGCGGGGCCAGCACGATCAGCATGCAGCTCACCAAAAATTTATTTTTGTCGCGCGAGAAAACCGTTTCGCGAAAGCTCGAAGAAGTGATCCTGACGGATTACGAAGAGCAAACATTCTCGAAGAACGAGATCATGGAATTGTATTTGAACGTGATCGAGTTCGGTCCGGACGTTTACGGAATCGGCGCCGCGGCCGAGCACTATTTCGCGCGCAAACCCGACGAGCTCAATCTCGCGGAGAGCTTATTTCTCTCGTCGCTTCTCCCGAATCCAATCGGCTATCACAAGCTCTACGAGAAGGGCGAGATCAGCCCATCGTGGACGCGCAACATCAAGACGCTGATGGAGATCGCTTTCAAGTCGGGAAAAATTTCTCAGCAAGAATTGGATGAAGGCTTGGCCGAGCAAGTCGTGTTTTTCAAAGACGACGATCCGGATCATCCGAAAGCGCGACCGATTCCGCGGCCTCCCGTCGGCGGCGCAGTTCGCGTTTACGAAGACGAGCCGTTCAAGCCCATCGACTGATCATCGGTAAATTCTCGGGTATTTCTGTTTTTCGGTTCTATTTTTTTCCGAGCGCGCGCAAGCCCGCGAAAAATTCTTTCAGGAGGCCCGCACACTCGGCTTCGAGCACGCCGCGGGTCACCTCGAAACGATGATTGAGTCGCGGATCTTGGCCGATCGCAAACAGCGTGGTCACCGCACCGCCTTTCGGATCGTCGCATCCATAAACGACGCGGCCGATGCGCGCATTCACGAACGCCCCCGCGCACATCGCGCAAGGCTCGAGCGTCACGACCGCCGTCACGCCATCCAGTCGCCAACTGCCTAATTTCTTCGAAGCTTCGCGAAGCGCCACAATCTCGGCGTGTGCAGTGGGGTCTTTCGTTTTTTCGCGTTCGTTGTGCGCGCGCGCGATCAGAGTGCCTTGCGCATCGACGAGCACGCAGCCGATTGGTACATCACCAAACGTCGTTGCGCGCTTCGCTTCCACGAGCGCCTCACGCATCCATGCGCGGGTCAGCGCTTCGTCGGATTCGCCGTGCATGATTTTCGTGCGGCGGTTTTCTGCGGAGATGAGTTCAGCGCGCCCAGGAAGATTCGAACTTCCGACAACTGGTTCCGTAGACCAGTGCTCTATCCAGCTGAGCTATGGGCGCATCAACGGCGGCGGGAACATACCCAAGCCAGCCCTGAACGTCACCTGCGTTTTGCGAAGATCGCATCAGCAATCGGACTGCGCCAGAACCCCGCAATTTTTTCATGACCTGGTCCACTGCGCGACCGCAATGCCACCGGGGGTTTTCCATGAATCAGCGGAAACCCCGACAAATCAGGCTCCTTGAGATGGCACGTTGGCTGCTCTTGGGAGGCAAACCTTCGAGGCGCGGAATGCCGTGGGCTGCGGCGTCACGCTTCACTTTTTCTAACTTTGGAATCTTCTTTAGCTGGCTTTTTAGGTCGCTTTTCTTCTTTGAGTAGCCGGCGTCTTCGTTGGGGCTCCTTCGGTGACGCTGCCTACTGAAACCAAGTCTGACTGAACGCGGTTGTTTCTTTTCTTCGCTCCTTCCTTTGAACCGCGTTCGTGTCCTTTAGCTTCCTGCTTTTTCTTGTGCGTGGCTTTCTTGTCCGTGGCTTTCTTGTCCGTGATTGGGCGTTCTTCGTAACGAGCTTGGCTTTCGACAAAAACTGACACCGATTATCACTGCGGCGCCCCTTTCCCCTTTCGATACCGAGGACCTCTTCGAACGAGGACCTCCGAAAGAGGAAGGTGGCGCCGCGGTGTTTTGTGGGCGCGCCGTACTTTCATTCTCGCAGTGCTACATTTGATCCGTGCGCTTTCGTTCGTCTGCAGTGCTCGCCGCTCTGATTTTGGCTTTCGCCGTCGCCTCTCCAATCGCGCACGCTGACGATGCGCCAGCGTGGCTCGGCGTCGCGATGGAAGCGCGTTCGGGCGTCGTTATCGTAACGCACGTCATCTCCGGATCACCCGCCGACAAAGCCGGGATTAAAATCGGCGACAAGATCGAACGCATCGACGGCACGCAAGTCGCGTCGCCCGGTGAAGTACAGCGCCTCGTCAGCGATCATCATTCGGGTGAGACCATCGACGTGAAGATCGGACGCGCATCCGGCGAGACCAACATCGCCGTGAAAGCTGCACAGCGCCCGACGATGGACGAAGTATTGCGGATGGATCACGTCGGAAAGATCGCGCCCGCGTGGGTCGGCGTCCAAGCCGCGACGCCTGGCGCACCGCTCTCGATCGGAGCGCTCAAAGGCAAAGTCGCTGTCGTGGATTTTTGGGCGATCTCGTGTGGGCCGTGTCGCTTGACCGGGCCCGAGCTCGCGCACATCCAAGCCAAATATGGCGCACAAGGTTTGACGGTCGTCGGCATCACCACGGACGCGAAGAGCGACGCCGCCGAATTCGCCGAACGCAGATCCCTTGGTTTTTCCGTGCTTTCAGACGAAACCGGAACCACCACGCAAGCGTACGGAATCAGCGCCATCCCCACCGTCTACGTCGTAGACAAACGCGGAATCGTTCGAGACGTGATGATTGGTTACGATCCGGATCACGGTCCGCGCATCGAAGCGCTCGCGCAGAAATTACTCGCCGAGCCTTCACCCTAATCATGGGCAACGTCATGACGCGCGTGATCGACGAGCTCTTCTGGCGAGTGCGTCGAGAAGGCATCGCGATCTCGACAGCGCAAGCTATCGATGCGGCGCGTGCAACCGTGCTGGTGGGCCTGGACGATCGAAATCTATTTCGCGAGACGCTCGCGTGCGTGCTCGTGCAAAGCCGTGTCGACCGTCAGCGCTTCGATCGCGCGTTCGACGCGTTCTTCGATGCAAAAGCACGCGCGACGAATTTGTGGGAGCGACTCGAGGCGCTCGGCTTTTCGGAAACGGAGCGCACCGTGCTCCAGGATCTTCTCGACGCACTTTCGTCGGTGGCGGGGGATGGCAATTCGCTCGCGCCGCTTCTCGAACGAGGCGCCGCGCTCGATCGACTGCTACGAACAGCAGGTGTTTTACGCACGTTTGATGCGATGCAGAGCCCGATGCAAGCCGGCTTTTTTTCGCATCGTGCAGTCGACCGAGTCGGGATCACCGAAGCCCGCACGTCGCTGAGCGCGCTTCGTGCGCAGCTGCGTGATGCACTCGGCGCTCGCGGCGACACACTGGCCGATGCGCTCGAAAAAGAATTGGTTGCTGCCGCCGACGACGTGCGTGCCCACGTGGCACGGTCGTTTTCGCTGCGTGAAGAAGAAACCAAAGCGCGCGGCGACTCGCTCGAGTCACGATCCTTCACGTCACTCTCCGACGCGGAGATCTCCGAGGTACGACGTGCGGTCCGAAAGTTCGCGGAACGATTGCGTGGCGGAGAGCGCGTCCGCAGCAAACGCGCGCGGCGCGGAAAAATCGATCCTCACGCGACGATGCGGCGCGCCTTCGCAACTTCCGGCGTTCCCATCACCCCAGTTCGCAAAACCAAGAGCCGCGAGCGCGCTCGCCTTTTTCTTTTGTGCGACGTGAGCGACTCCGTGCGAGCTGCAGCGCGCTTCCTGTTGGAATTCGTGTACTTTGCACATGAATTGTTCGACAAAACACGGTCTTTCGTGTTCGTCAGCGACATCAAGGAGACGACCGAGCTCTTCGCCCGCGAGAACATCGAGATCGCTCTCACGCGCGCGTATGGCGGCAGCGTCGTGCCGGTTCAAAACAATTCCAATTATGGTCGTGTGCTCCGCACGTTCGAAGAAAACTTCGGCCGCGACATCGATCGTCGATCCACGATCGTCATCTTGGGTGACGGCCGCACCAACTATCACGCTGACGCAGCTGACTCACTCGGCCGCCTCAAAGATCGCGCGCGCTCCGTTCATTGGCTGTGCCCCGAGCCTCGCGTCAGCTGGTCGCTCGGCGACAGCGCGATGGCGCGTTATGCAAAAGTCGCGACGAGCGTTTTGGAGGTCACGAACGCCCGCGAGCTCGAGAACGCTGCACGCTTGATCTCGCGATCGCGCTGATCCGAAATAAGCTTATTTCTAAGCTTTACCGTAGATCGGAATAACCGCGCCGCTCACGTCGCGGGCGTCGTCCGAAAGTAGAAACGCGATCACCTTGGCGAGCGATTCGGGCTTCACCCATTTCGATGCGTCGGCGTTCGGCATCGATTTGCGATTCATCGCGGTGTCGATGGTGCTCGGCAATACAGAGTTCACGCGCACGCCAGAATCGCGAACTTCAGCGGCGACGATTTCCGCGAGAGCAACCGCGGCAGATTTCGACGCGCCGTATGCTGCTGCGTCTTTGCTCGTCCACGGGCGTTCGACAGCGCGAGATCCGATGACAACGATCGATCCGTTCTTGCGTTCTACCATTCCCGGCAATACGGCGCGCATCGACCGGTAAACGGTCTCGGCGTTGCCGCTCATCATGGCGGTCCACGATGTGTCGTCGTCTTTGGCGGCATCGACCGGTCCGCTTCCCGCGTAGCCGCCCGCGATGAATGCCGCGCCGACGATCGAGCCGCCTTGCTTCGAAATCTCCGCAATAGCTTGTTTCCAAGCGTCTTGTGAGCCGACGTCGCATTCGACGGCGAACGCTTTTCCGTCGAGTGAGTCGACGATCGCGCGTGCGCGATCGTTGGAATGCGCGGACTCGACGATCGCAACGCGTTTTCCTTGCGCGCACAATTCACGCACGAGCGCGCTGCCGAGGGCGCCCGCGCCGCCGGTGACGACGATGCAGTCGGTCATCGATTACTCCGCGGCTTTCTCTTGTGCGTGCTGGGCCGGATGCCAGCGCAGCACCGGTTTGCGTGCCGCGCGCGCTTCGTCGAGACGACCGAACTGCGTGAGCGACGGCGCGTCGTGCAAAAGCTGCGGCGTCTCTTTCGCTTCTTTGGCGATGGCCATCATCGCTGCCACGAACGAATCGAGCGTCTCTTTCGATTCGGTTTCGGTCGGCTCGATCATCATCGCGCCGGGAACGACCAGCGGGAAGTAAACCGTCGGCGGATGCATGCCGTAGTCGATGAGGCGCTTGGCGATGTCGAGCGTCTTGATACCTGTCGCTTTGAGCAATTGCTTGTCGGAAACGACAACCTCGTGCATGCAGAGCGCGTCGATGGCCGGTGGATATTCCGGCGCGAGAAGCACGCGGAGATAATTCGCGTTGAGCACAGCGAGCTCGGTCGCGCGCTTCAAACCCTCCGGACCCATCTCGCGGATGTATGTGTAGGCGCGCACCATCATGCCAAAATTGCCGTAAAAACTGCGCAAACGGCCGATGCTCTTGGGACGATCGTAGTCAAGCGAGTACACGTCGCCGTTTCTCTTCACGACCGGACCAGGCATGAACGGCTCGAGAATTTTCTTGAACGCAACGGGGCCACAACCGGGACCACCACCACCGTGCGGCGTCGTAAATGTTTTGTGCAGATTGAACTGCATGACGTCGATGCCGATGTCACCCGGGCGCGTGCGGCCCATGAGCGCATTCAAGTTCGCGCCGTCGCCGTAAACGAGACCGCCCTTGTCGTGGATCATCTTCGCGATGGCTGGAAGATTTCGCTCGAACAAGCCGATCGTGTTCGGGTTCGTGATCATGATCGCCGCGGTGTTGTCGTCGATCAAATGCGCGATCTGCTCCGGATGAACGATGCCGTCCGCACCACTCGGGATCGGCACTGCCTCCAAACCGTTGAGCGTGCACGACGCCGGATTCGTTCCGTGCGCGGTGTCCGGAATCAAAACGCGTTTCGGCGAGCGTCCGCGTTCTTGGTGATACGCGCGGATCATCATCAGACCCGTGAGCTCGCCTTGCGCGCCGGCCGCAGGTTGAAGCGTCACGTGATCCATGCCGACGATTTCCGCGAGCGCGCGTTCGAGACGCACCATCAATTCGAGCGCGCCTTGCATCGTGCTTTCCGGTGAGTACGGATGAAGCCGCGCAAACCCTGGAAAACGAGCCGTTTGCTCATTCACCTTCGGGTTGAACTTCATCGTGCACGAACCGAGCGGATAAAACTGCGAGTCGATCGAAAAGTTCAGTTGCGACAGCCGCACGAAGTGACGCACCGCTTCGGGCTCACTCACCTCGGGCAATGCAGCGCGCTCACGACGCGCCAATTCACCGTAGAGCGCGCCGTGGTCGACGTCGGGAACGTCGAGCGGTGCAATAGAAACTCCGGTACGACCCGGAGCGCCGCGCTCGAAGATCGATCGCTCTTTGAACTGAAGCCCCCGCGCTGCCTCTTGCATGAGACTCCTCTTTGTACTTTTGAAATTTACTGGAGCTGCTGGCTGCTCGTCTGCGGATCGTCGCCGCCGCCCGTGATCGAGTTCAGATCAGGCGTCATGTGGAGCTGCTTGACGTTGTGCCACTCGCTTCCGGTTTCGTCGTCGTTCAAGCCGTATTGACCGTCGAGCTCTGCGGTCTTGTCGCTGTTGATCTTGTAAACGAAGTAGCCCTTGCCGGTGGACGTGGAGCTCGGCCCAACCTGGTTGTATTTGTGCTCTTTCCACGTGAAGTGGACGACGTTGCCGGTGACGGTTCCCGAGAGCTCGCCCCATGCGCTCTGGTCGGTGCGCTTCCATTTTCCGACGACGCCGTTGTCTTGCTCGACCATGTGCAAGTAGCCGAACACGGGGTGGTAGTAGACGCCCGTCCAGCTCTCACCCTCCGGCATGTTTCCGGGAGTAACGTTGGCCGAGTGCGCGTCGCCGCCACCGCACGCCACGAGGCTCGCGGAAAAGCCGCCCGAGAATACGAGACAGATGAGAGCGAGCAACGTGAGGGCGAAAGTCTTGGTTCGCATCATGGGCGCTACCTTATGAGCTTGTTTGCCGACGAACAAGACCTCTCAAACGCCGGTCAACCACCGGCGGATTTGCCGTAAGTTGACGAGCAGTAGCTGGCCTCGTTCGGATCGACGGTCGGCTCGGTGAGCGGCGGAGGCGTCATATAGGGCGGATTTTTGAAATCGAAGAAGTCCATCAGCGGATCGGCGTTTGCGTCGCGATTGGTGAGCGCCGGCAAACGAAATTTCGTCTCGATGAAACGCGTGATGCTCGTGTGGTCGTACGTGTTGTGCGAGACGTAATTTTTCTTCGCATAGGGCGACACGACGAGCAGCGGAACGCGGAAACCGTAGCGGTCGAAGCCCCCGGGATATTGCGCGTCGTCGCCGTTGAGAATCGCGGCTGTCGAATCCGGCGCGCACGCAGGCGGCGGCGGCTCGGAATCGTAGAAACCGCCGCCTTCGTCGTAGGTCAGAAAAAATGCGACGTGTTGCCACTCTGGGCTTTTTTCCAGCGCCAAAATGATGTCGGCCACGAACTTCTGGCCGATCTCGATGTCTCCCGGCGGATGCTCGTCGTTGCCGGCCGGCCCTTCCGCGCCGAGCTGACCATCGATGAAGGAAACCTGTGGCAACGTTCCGGCAGCGATTTGCGACATGAGATCGCTGCTTCGCAAAATCGGATTACGAGCCCAACGACTGACGATCGACGTTGCATAGACGACGGCTGCGCCGGGCGTGGAATCCGCGAAAATATTCCAGGTGACCTGACGCTGCTCGAGCTCGTCGAAGATCGACGTCATGACATCCGGATACGTCTTACCCGTTAGATCCGGAAACGTGTTGTCGGTCGCGCCGAAGCTCGTCGCCGAGTAGAAGAACATTCGGTTCGGCCACGTCGGGCCGAGCAAACCGCAGTGATAGTGATCTGCGATGCCGAAGGTAGTTGCGAGCTGATAATAAAACGGCAAATCCGTTTGATCGTAATAGTAGAGCGCACGATCGCCGGAGCCCGTTCCGTTGGGTTGGCTCGGATCGTTGTTGGCCTGCCAAAACCCGTCATTTTTGCCGTCGTCGTAGTCTTGATGCGACGCATGCCAGCTGTGATCCGTATCGAGCGTGCACTTGTGCGGTGCATGCGCGCGCGCGTGCGTCGGGCTTCCGGCAACCCCGGTTTGCTCCGGAACCGCAACGCTAGCCGGCGCTGCTTCGACGTTCGGAAGTGACGAGTAGTAAGAGTCGAAGGATCGATTCTCTTGCATGATGACAATGATCTTTTGGATTGGAATGTCAGTGTCGACCGGCGTGCTCGACCCCAAGGTCTCTCCGGGTAGCGCGCCGGCTTGATAACCACACGCCGTACGTTTCGATGACGCCGTAGCGTCGTCGGGACGCGTGACTGCGCGATTCCAGGCTGCGGGCCCGGGCATCGGTGACGGGATCGTTCCTTCGTCACACGCAGCAGCGCCGAGCACCGCCCCTATCGCTAAGAAGGACGACATGACGACAACCCTATGTACTGCGCGCATGCGAGAAACCTCCAAGACTTCGATTCTTCTCTTCACGAACGAAGCTTTGCGAAGTGTACACGACGACTTCGCAACGTCTCCTCGCGCTACGGGTCTGCATTACGCGATTCGCGCTTTACCGGCCCGATTTGCCGAATGGATTCTAGTTGAAAGTGACTTTCAAATGCTATAGTGTCGCCAACCCCTCAAATGAAGCTGAATTTCCCGCTGGTTTTCGCTGTTTTTGCATCCGTTGGGTCAGCATCATCGTTGGCGTTGGCATCCCCGCGACCGCTTCCGTTTTCGTACCCGTACGCCACGCTCGGCGAGGGGGAAGCTGAGGTCGAGACCTACGCCGACTTCACGCCAGTGCGCGTCGTCGAGACGAACAATCCGACGAAGCACGATTGGTATGGCGACACGCAGTTCCAGATCGAGCTGGAGTACGGAATTACCGATCATCTCGAGCTCGGCCTCTATGTGACGTGGGTTCCTCAATCCGGATCGGTCGGAGAGATCCCGGCGATGACCGAGAACAACGGAACGAAGCAGCGCCTTCGTTATCGGCTTGCGGAGCCAGGTCAGTGGCCGGTCGATGTCTCGCTTTATGGAGAGGTCGTCGAAAGCGATAAGGAGCTCGAGCTCGAGGCGAAGATCAATCTCGAAAAAGATTTCGGCAAGCTCGCGATCATGACCAATTTATGGGCGGAGCGTGAGTGGGAATACGCAGGTGAAAGTGCGTGGGTACTCAACCCTACCTTGGGCGCGACGTATCAAGTGACACCAGGTTTTCACCCGGGTTTTGAAGCGTGGATGCGATCGGAGTACGCCGACCAACAGCCAACGCCGCGGCCTTACAGCTTCGGTCCGCACATTTATGTCGGACCTACGATGAGCTTCAACTTCGGAAAAATTTGGTGGTCGGTCGGCGGCTATGCGCGCGCGACGGATTTCGGACGCGTGATGCAGCCCGGAGATCCGTTCGGAAATATTTGGTTACGAACCGTCATCGGCGTGGGTTTCTAAGCCGCATCCACTTTTCTAAGCTATGTAATGGGCGATGACCCGAAACAAAAAGCTCTTCCTGGGTGGGTTCCTGGTCTGCTTGTTGATTCCGCTCTTCGTCGGCGGAAAGCTCTGGTGGTACCACGGCTACGCGACCGGAAGCCGAACGGGCGTCGTCCGTAAAGTCTCGATGATGGGGTCGCCGGTCTGCAAGTACATGGAGGTCGAGATGGCGGTGCAGTCGTCGGGAGTCGCGCTCGACAACTTCGAATTTTCGGTGGACGACGAAAGCCCGAAAAATCCCGTGGTTCAGAAGCTCAAAGACGCCGAGAAGAGCGGCGCAAAAGTTACCGTGGATTACCGGCAAGATCTCAATCAATGGTACCGCTGCTCGCCTTCCGAATATTTCGCGACCGACGTAGAGAACTGACCACGCATTAAGCTTAGGGTTTCGCCTCTAGCGTTGCGGCGATGCCAAGTCAGTTGGCAGATCCATCTCGACGACGTATCGAGTTTTCTAGGGTGAGGCAGTTGGCGCGCCTCATGCTCAAGGTCGCTCATGCGCGATCGAAGCTGGGCGGTTGGTTGGGCGGCGTTTGGTACTTCGTTCGTTTTGCTCGCGGCGTGTGAT
>JBDTFL010000559.1:0-2862 GCA_039937955.1 Polyangiaceae bacterium
CTCAGCTCCGCGCGCGCGGAGCTTGTTTTCTCGGCTTAAATCACTGGACAGCGCACGACGCGCGCGTTCCACGTGCATGGCGTGCGTCACGAGCTCGTCGAAACCGCCGCCGACCGGAAGCATTCCAGCGCGCGTCAGCTTGTAAAACCAGCGTCCATGCACGAGGCTCTCGGCATGCGCGTGGGCGATTTGCGGATCGAGATCGAGCAATTCTTTTTTCGATGCGGCTTCTTCGGCATCGAAGTCTGCGATCTTTCGATCGAGCGACGCGAGGGCCAACGCGGGTGACGTCACTTGCGCCATCACACGACGCGGATGCGCGCGTGTGTCGTTCGGCGATGCGAGCGCGACGCCCGAAGCTGCGACGCCGATGACGATCGTCGCGAGAATATTTTTCACACGTTCACCAATTTACGGAGGCCGAGCGATGCAGCAGCGCCGCCGAGAATTGCGCCAGCGGCGACCAATCCAATGATGATCGTCCACGGTAAAAATGACGGCTCGATGCCGACGAGGGTTGCGAGCTGACCGTCGAGCTTGCCACGCACGAGTGAAAATAGAATCGCGAGCAACCCGATCGCCGCGGTTGCCCCCAAAGCTCCTTGCGCGCTGCCCTCCAGCAAAAATGGGCCTTTCACGAATGAGTCGCTCGCACCGACGAGACGCAGCACCTCGATCTCCGCTTTGCGACGTTGCAGCGCGAGACGAATCGTCGAACCGACGACCGCGAGCACGGCTGCGAAAACGACGAGCGCGAGAAGAGCGGCAGCAGCAACGCCACCTTTCACGAGCTTCGCCAAACGCTCGGTCCACGCTTGATAGGTTTCGACGTCGTCGACACCCGGAAGCATTTTGACCTTCGTGACGATGTCGGTCAGCTCGGCGTCGGTCGTGTCCGGTCTCACCGTGATCTCGAGCGACGCAGGAAATGCTTCCACGGCGAGCGACGAAAGATCGCCGTGATCATTTTGACCCGACGGTGTGCTCGTCTCGCTCGAAATGCCTTCAGCCGCAAAATCGGTACGCGCTTGTCCGCTAGATTCGTAACGAACGCCGGACACCGCCGGAACTTTCGCGAGCGCGTCTTTCAATGCAGTCACGTCGTCACTCGAGGCGCTGTCTTTCAAATAGATGGAAGCGCGGCCGGCGTGCTCCCATCGCTCACGAATGGCGTCGAGGTTGGTGACGACCAAGAGCGCGGAGCCCAAGCAAACGAACGCGACGGCGAGCGAAAAAATGCTGAGTGCGTGCAGGCGCCATTCGCGAAGCATCCCGCGGCGTGCGCGTCGTGTGGTTCCGCTCGAAAGATCGATCATGCTGGATGCCCTTGTTTTAAGCGGTATTGCGAGTCAGTGAGGCAATGGTGCAGCGAGCTCTTCTTCTTCCACGATCGCGATGCCGCGTTGAACGTCGAGGGCTTTTCCTTCGTCGAGCACAATGAGACGGCGCGGACGAATTTCGAGCAGCGAACGATCGTGCGTCGCGAAGAGCACCGTCGTTCCGGATTCGTTGATCTCTTCGAATAGGCCCAAGATGTCGATCGCGAGCTGCGGATCCAAATTGCCCGTCGGTTCATCGGCGAGAAGAAGCGCGGGCTCTCCGACGATGGCGCGCGCGATCGCTACGCGTTGCTGCTCTCCGCCACTCAGCACTCCGGCGAGCGAATCGCCGCGACCTGCGAGGCCGACGCGTTCGAGCGCTTCACCGACGCGCGTACGAATGAGTCGTGCGGGCAAACCGAGGACCTCGAGCGTGATGGCGACGTTCTCGTAAACCGACCAGCTGCTCACGAGCTTGAAGTCTTGGAAGACGACGCCGAGATTGCGCCGCAAAAATGGGATCGACGTCTCGGTCAAACGCGCAACGTCACGTCCCAAAAATAGAATGCGCCCCTCGTCGACGGTCTCGGATCGATAGAGAAGCCGAAGCATCGTCGATTTTCCGGCGCCGCTTGGTCCGGTGACGAACACGAATTCGCCGCGTTCGATGACGATGTTGGTGCCGCGCAAAACCGGGGAGCCCGGTCGATAGGATTTGTAGACATCCTCGAAAACGAGGATGGGTCTCTTCGAAGCTTCGCGCGAGTACCGCGCGCCGGCCCGCAAGAGCGGCCGAAATGCGCGGTCGTCTCCGCCGCCTGCTTCGTCTTCGTCGAATCTCGACATACTCGAGCGGGTAACAGGCCCGGGCGAGTTGCTACAACTTTTCGGCAGCTCCCGCGGACGCTTCGAGCAGCGCCAGCGCCTGCTCTGCGACCGCAACCGCGCGCGCGCCATCTTCACCGTTCGCGAGAGGCTGTTTTTCCCCGCGAAATGCTGCTGCAAGCGCTGCCGCCTGAGCGAGGAGCGGCTCCTCCTTTCGAAGCACGATTTGTCGCACGGATTGCGTGGCGCGGTCGGTGGCGGTGAGCGATCCGTTGCTCAAGTCGCCGCGGTACGTCGTGGCGTCCGTTTCGACGACGATGGCCCGTTCCGGATTTTCGCCGGCCCGACCCGCTTCTATGGATCCGCGCCATCCTTTTTTGCCGACGATGTCGAGCGCACACAGTGCACCGCGCTCGCTCGCTGATGAAAGATCGACGCGATCGTCGGAAAGGTATGCAGCGAGATCGATGTCGTGCACGGCGAGGTTCAAGAGTGCGTCGGCGCGAGGCTCGCGTAATGCGGCGTCGCGAGGTGTGCCGATCGCAACACGGCGAAAATGCATCGACGTGATGCGTTCGCCGCGGAGCTCGTCGGCGAGCGCGCGTGTGACGGGATGAAAACGCTCGGAGTGTCCGACGAACAGGCGTGCGTCCGCGGCAGCAGCACGACCAACCAATGCCGATGCCTCGCGCCACGTTGCGGCGATCGGCTTCTCGAC
>JBDTFL010000560.1:0-6026 GCA_039937955.1 Polyangiaceae bacterium
GTGGGTGCCGTTGCATCTTCGATCACTGGAGGCGGCGGGAGATCGTCGACTTGCAGCGTGCCTGAGGGCGCAGCTGATGACGTCGCCGTCGTTACTGGGATCGGCGTGACCTCGGGTTTGCTTCCGCAGGTCTTGTAAAAGAGGAGCGCCACGATCCCCGCGCCGAACACGGCGAGCAAGAGGAGCGTAGAGCCATTGTTGTTCTTGGGCGGCACGCGCATGGACGGCGGCATGCTCGGCGGCGGCTTAGAGGGGGTCGGAGGCATGCGTGACTCGCGGCGCAGACGCACCGCATGTGAAGGGCGAGTATACGGTCACTCGCCTCCGAGGATTCCGAAAATCGCAATCGCGGTGTCGCCGTAAATTCGGTGCTTTCGCAATTCAATGGACCCGCCAGTGTTTGGGACGAGCGATGTCATCACAGGGAGGTCATCGCGTGACGCATGCTCGAGCATGAACAGCGCATCGCTCGAAAATTTCGCACCGCGGAAGACCGGCTCGAGCGCACGAAGAAGCACGCCGCTCGGGACGTCCGCATAAGGAGGGTCCGCAAAAATCAGGTCGAACGGCTCGCTCCCCAGAAGCGGCGCGACCTTCTCGACCTGCATTGCATGCACACGCACGCTGCTTTTCAGTCCGAGCGCTTCGACGTTTTCGCCGATGCTGGTGAGCGCCTGCTTGTTTTTTTCGACGAGGCTCGCGTGGACCGCACCGCGCGAAATGGCTTCGAATGCGAGTGCGCCGGTCCCCGAATACAGATCGAGAACGCGCGCGCCGTCGATCTCCCGCTCCGACGACAGCATCGAAAAAAGAGCCTCTCGAACGCGATCCGAAGTGGGACGTGTGGCGTCTCCGCGCGGGGCGCGAATCGCACGCGAACGAAACACGCCTCCAGTGATCCGCACCTATTCACTCTACCTTTTTGATTCCTGACTGCGAAAAAGAGTACGATTCGCGCATGGCTCGTTCGTGGCGCTGGCTCGTCGCCCTGCAGGCGCTCCTCCTCGTTCTTGGATTGTCGACGCGTGCGTCGGCCCAACAAAAAACCAATGCTGCAATCCTCGGCCTCGACTCCGACGACGCAGAGAGGCAAGCCGATGCGCTTTCGGCAGCGCTGCGCAGCCGCGCGCGCATGCAACCGGGCTGGACGATCAGCGACAACACCGATTCGATTGCGCTCGTCACGGCGGCCCTTCGTTGCCCTTCGCATCCCGACGCCACATGTGAAAAACACATCGGCGAGCAGCTGAAGACCGACAAATTTTTCTGGGGAAACGTCCGCCGCATCGGGCCCGGCCAGCTCTCGGCCGAGGTTCATTTTTGGCAACGCGGGAAACCCGACTCGTCGGTGAAAGAGATTTTTCCCGAGGCCACCAAAGACGCGACCGACCCGAACGCACGTCTCGCCGCAACGCACATCTTCGAAAAATTGACCGGAGCGACGCCGCTGAACGGCTCGGTGACGATCAAAGCCGGAGAAGGTGAAGGCGCAGTGATCGTCGACGGCGAGCAAAAAGGCTCGCTCGATCACGGCACCACGAAGCTCGATTTGGCGCCCGGCACCCACACGATCGAAGTTCGCGCGTCGGGCTTCGAAGCATCGAAGCAAACCGTGAACGTCGTCGCATCGAACGATGCATTGGTGACGATGACGCTCGTTCCTGTTGCGGTGGCGCCTTCAGTTCCGCATCGAGACGACACGGCGACGCCTCCCGATGCTTCGCAAGCACACGGAAAAGGAAGGCTGATCGTGGGCCTCGCATTGATCGGTCTCGGCGTCGTTGCCGAGGGCATCGCCGGTTACGAAGGGCTCCAATTTTTGTCGAACCGCTCGACCTGGAACGATTTCAAAGACAAAGGCTGCGCGGCGGGCGTGCAAGTTGGACAGATGGGCGACACCCAGAACGGCTCGCGTCCCGGTTGCGGACTGTCGTCGGGCGGCAATGTTCACGACACGTTGTGCACCCAAAGCCTCAACGGTTCGGCAGGATGCCAAGCCTACGACAGCGCAAAAAGCTCGATCGCGCCCGGTTTCATTTTCGCGAGCGCAGGCGTCGTGCTCGCAGGTGCCGGCGTCATCGTGATCCTCACCGCACCCAAAAATTCCGAAGGACCGCCACCACCGCAAGCCGGCAAGCCGACCTTCTTGCCGCTGGTCGGTCCAACAGTGGCCGGAATGAGCGTCGGCGTTCCTTTCTGATGAAGCGGGTCTTCGCGATCGCAACTGCGCTCTGCGCGTTTTTCATGCTGCTTGGATCGGCGCACGCTGCCAATCCGAAAGCACCGCCGATGTCGTACGTCATTCCTTTCGCGTCGGACGACGCGGAAGAAAACGCCGACGGTTTTTCGGGTGCGCTTCGAGCGCGCGTGCGAGCGGCGGCCGGTTGGACACTCGGCGAAGCGAGCGACACTCTCGAGCTCTACACGACGGCGCTTCGTTGCCCCGAGCGTCCGGACACCGCATGTCTCGAGCGCATGGGGGCGCAGCTGAAAACGGATCGCTTCTTTTGGGGCTTTTTGAAGCGCACCCAAAAAGGGCAAGTGCTCGTCGAAGTGCATTTGTGGCGCAAATTAAAGGGCGATTCGTCGACGACCGAAACGTACAGCGACAATCTCAAAGATCAGAACGACGAGGTGTTGCGACGCATCGCGGGTCACGCGTTCGCAAAGCTGGCCGGTGAGGTCGTTCCGGCGCTGCTCACAATCAACGTTCGGCCGGCAGAAACCGAAGGTGTCGTGCTCGTCGACGGCAAAGAGCAAGCTCCCATCGACCATGGGCAAGCGACCGTCGAGCTCAAACCCGGCACCCATGCGATCTCGGTGCGCGCGAGCGGGTTCAAGACCGCGCAAAATCAGATTTCGATCGACGCAGGAAAAGAGCTCGCGCTCGACGTGAAGCTCGAGCCCGGCGCCGACACACCAGCACCATCATCGAAACCGATCCCCGCACGAAAAATTTTGGGGATTGGCGGCATGGTCGCGGGCGGCGGATTTCTGATCGCCGGCATCATCGAGTCCGCGAATTTTCTCTCGTTGCAGTCTCAAAATTCGAGAGACGCCAGCGGGGCATCCACCACGAATTTTTGCGCCATCCCCGACTCAGCGCCCTGCTCTACTCTCCGCCAGGCGAAAACAGCGCGCGTACTTTCCGTGGTTTTTTACGGGGTCGCAGCGGTTTTGGGCGGGGGCGGCGCCATTCTTTTTCTGACCGATCATTCCGGCGACGAAGCGAGCGCATCGTCGAAAAGCGCATGGCGTGTCATCCCCGACGTCGGACCCCATCGCGGCTCGCTCGATTTCGCGCTGACGTTCTAGAAACGCTTTCGTGCCGCCGCTCGTTCGCCTCGAAGCGGTTTCGAAATCGTTTGCCGGTCGCGCAGTCATTCGCACGACGACGCTCGAGGTTGGTGCGAGTGAGCGTCTCGCGCTCATCGGTCCGAGCGGGTGCGGAAAATCGACACTGCTGAAAATGATTTTGGGATTGGTGGTTCCCGACACCGGAACCATCCACGTTGGCGACGTCCTCGTGAATGCGGCAAGCGCGCGCGAGGTGCGTCGTCGCATCGGTTACGTGATCCAAGACGGCGGGCTCTTCCAGCATTTGACCGCCGAAGAAAATGTGACGCTGGTCGCGCGCCTGACCGATTCTCGTAAGATCGGCGCGAATGCAAATCACCTACAAAATAAGGTGAAAGAGCTGAGTGAGCTCGCGCATCTTTCGCCCGCGCACCTCGCGCGTTACCCGCGTGAGCTCTCCGGCGGTGAACGTCAACGCGTGGGCTTGATGCGTGCGCTCATGCTCGACCCCGACGTGCTGCTTCTCGATGAGCCGCTCGGCGCGCTCGATCCGATCGTGCGTGCGAAGCTCCAAGAAGATTTGCGCAACGCGTTTCGTGCGCTGAAAAAATGCGTGATCTTCGTGACGCATGATTTGGGAGAAGCGGCTTACCTCGCGGACTCCATCGCGATCGTGAACGCCGGAAAAATTCTCCAAAAAGGCGCGATGCACGAGCTACTGCACTCACCGGCTGATCCATTCGTCACGGAGTTCGTAGGCGCGCAAAGAAGCCTCGCCGAGGCGCTGCGATGAAACGGGCTGCATTATGGATCACCCTGATTGGCCTATTTTTCCCGGCGATTTCGCGTGCGGATCAAAGCGTAAAGATCGGCTCGAAGCGCTTCACCGAATCGTACATTTTGGCGGAGATCATCGTCGGCTTGATCGAAGCGAACGGCGGAAGCGCAAACCACGAACAAGGATTGGGCGCGACCGCGGTCGCATTTCGTGCGCTGCAAGACGGTCAGATCGACGCATTGCCGGAGTACACGGGCACGCTCGCGGAGGCGATCGTTCAATCGCACGACGGGCGCCTCGAGAGCTTGCGCGCAGCGCTCGCGCCGAAGGGATTCTCGATCTCGGATCCAATCGGATTTCAAAACACGTACGCGCTCGCGGTGACGAAAAAAAATGCGGCGTCATCGAGTCTCGCGACCATCGACGATCTGAAAGCGCATGCGGATCTGAAATTCGGATTGAGCAACGAGTTCGTCGGACGCGCAGATGGTTGGCCGGGCCTGTCCGCGAAATATGATCTTCATCCGAAAAATATCTCGTCGATGGACCACGCGCTTTCGTACGAAGCGATCGCCCGCGGAACGGTGGACGTCGTCGACGCGTACACGACCGACGCGAAAATCGCGCGCTATGATCTGCTCACGCTGATCGACAATCGGGCCTTTTTCCCGCCATACGACGCGGTCTTGGTGTACCGCTCCGATTTACCGAATCGCAGTCCCGCGTTCGCGAAGATGCTCACGCAGCTTCCGCATCTCATCGACGAGGACGCGATGCGAAAGATGAATGCGCGCGCCGAGCTCGATCACGTTTCGTTCGCGCAAGTGGCTTCAGATTTTTTGGCAGAAAAAAATGGCGGCGTTGCCAAGGCATCGGGCACTCGTGAATCCTTCGCGCATGGCCTGTGGAACGCCATCGTCCAGTACGGGCCGCGGCATCTCGAGCTCGTGCTCGTCGCGCTCTTCTTTTCGACGCTGCTCGGCGTGCCGCTCGGAATTTTGGCGTACGCAAACCCGCGCGCCGGCGGTGCCATCCTGGCGATTACGGGCATCGTGCAGACCATCCCTTCACTCGCGCTGTTTTGTTTCTTCATTCCGGTACTGGGCATCGGCGTGGTTCCGGCTCTTGCTGCATTATTTTTGTACGGGCTTTTGCCGATCGTCCGAAACACGCACGCGGGGCTCTCGTCGATCGCTTCCGATTTGCGTGAAGCTGCGGTTGCGCTCGGCCTGACCGCGATGGAGCGACTACGCTACGTCGAGTTGCCGCTCGCCTCGCGCACCATTTTGGCGGGCGTGAAAACCAGCGCGGTCGTCGCTGTCGGATCCGCGACCATCGCTGCGTTCATCGGCGCCGGCGGATTCGGCGAGCCGATCAGCACCGGATTGTCACTCAACGACGTGCCGATCATTTTGCAAGGCGCCATCCCCGCCGCCGGTCTCGCGCTGCTCGTTCAAGGATTCTTCGAATTGGTGGAAGCGAGAGTGCTGCCGCGTTCGTTGCGCTAACCTCTGCGCGTGGCGGACGAGCAAACGAAAAAGAACACGACGATCGTCAAGGTCGTCGGCATTGGGGCTGGTCTCGCATTGATCACTGTCGGCACGATCATCGCGCCGAAGCTCGGTAATTATTCGGTGCTCGTGGTTGCCGCAGGAGTGAGCGTCGCCGTTTTTTCGTACGTGGCGGCGAGCTTGCGCAGCACCAAACAATGACTCAGACGATCTCGCTCATCAAGTCCCTCATGCCGTAAAATCCAGGGGATTTCGCGCTGACCCATTTTGCAGCGCGCAAGGCACCGCGCGCGAACAGGTCGCGGCTCGACGCGCGATGCGTGAGCTCGAGACGCTCGGACTCTCCGAAAAAATGCACGGTGTGATCGCCGACGACGTCACCGCCACGCACCGCGTGCATTCCGATTTCGCGTGGGCTGCGTGGTCCGACTTGCCCTTCG
>JBDTFL010000561.1:0-4224 GCA_039937955.1 Polyangiaceae bacterium
CGAGATCGACTACGTCGAGGGCGCCCACGGTGCCGGCTTCAAGTTCAACAACCCGAACGTCAAAGGCACGTGCGGCTGCGGCAGTTCTTTTTCGGCCTGAACGGCCGAAAAGAAAACTTCTCATGGAGCTAGTGGGGACGCCGTCCCCCTCAAACGCTTTGCGTTCGAGCCTCCCCCGGTCGCTTCGCGAATCGTGCTGCGCACGAGGGGAAGAATAAAAAAACAAAACCCCCAACGCGTGAGCGCTGAGGGTTCCGGTCGACGTCACAATTAAGCCGAGTTCTGTTCCGCTCGCGAGTTGCCCCGCGCGCGGTGGCGAATCATTCCTCTACGACGGCCGTTACCGGACGCCTTTAGCAGCCTACCCGCATGCGCTTGGTTTAGTTTCAAACCGGACTTGGGCGAGTCACCCTTGCACAGGCGTAAAGCCCGTGACGCATGCCTATGTGGCCTTGCTCCCGATGGGGTTTACCTTGCCGTGATCGTTACCGATCACGCGGTGGGCTCTTACCCCGCCATTTCACCCTTACCGAGATCGTTGCCGAGCTCGGCGGTTTCATTTCTGTTGCACTCTCCTCGGCGTTTCCGCCACCGGGCGTTACCCGGCATCGCACTCTGTGGAGCTCGGACTTTCCTCCCGCTTCGAGAATTGCTTCTCTCCGCCGGCGATCGCCTTCGCGGCATCGACGTCGAGAATGCTGGCACTTGCGGAAGATTCGCGCAATGGTGCGCTACGTTCCGTGACCTCGAAAAGCCCCGCTTTCTTCGCTAAATCCGCGCTTTTTTCAGTTTTCCTGGCCGGTTGTGGAAGCACGCCCATCGCACTGCACGCACCGCAAACGGTCGCGAGCGCGAGTGACGCTGGCGCAACCCCCATCGATTTCGAACGCATCACGCTTCCGAAAACGAACGACCCCGTCGTTCGCGGCGATTTGGATTTCGCACCGCCGTCACCCGCGGACGTCCTCACCAGCGCTATCGGTAGCGAGCTCCACGCACGCACGTTTCACGGCGGCGATCACGCTGGCTACGTCGTGAGCTGCAGGCTCGATCGATTTGCATTTCGCACCGACACGCAGCTCCGTTACGCGCTGGCGATCTTGTACGTCGACATGAATTGCACCGTCCTCACGAAGAGCGACAACACGCTCGCGTGGCGCGGTGAGCTTCGCGGGCGCGGAATCGCCGCCGCGCGCAAGAACGAATTCGATCGCGAAGACGACATGTGGCAAGCGTTCGCGGACCGCACCATGAGCGACGTCACGCGCGAGCTTGCGAGCGACATCGCCGTCGGTGCGCTGAGTTTACGAGGCTCCGCAACGGTCCGTGCGTTCTCCAACGACGACACCGAAAAGGCGACGTCGGCCGTCAACGACGGACCGCTCGGTCCCGTGGCGCTCGCCGAGGACCCCGCGCAAACGAAACGACTCGCGGTTCCGGAGCTCACGAGCCGTTTTTCTGCCGTGCGCGCCGTGGCCTGGAACGCGGTTGCTTTGGCTTCTTTTCCCGATGAACCGTGGATCGGCGGCATCGACACCGTGCTCGACGAAGACGCGTTCGTCCGATTTTTCCAATACAAAGCGCTGGCCCGCCACGCCTCGCGCGCGACGCTTCAAGAAGTCCGGCGCGCGCACAAACGAGAGAGTCAGGATTTACTGAAAGAGTTTTTGAAGGACTTGTTGGCCAGCGACGGCCTCACCTTCCCGCGCCAAGCGCGCGTGGCGCAAGAAGCGCAGACGATACAAATGAACGGCGACGAGACCAGCCCGTAACGACCGGCACCGAAAAAGATCGCATGCGTGAGTGCGGTCAGAGCGATGGTCCACGCCGCCGACCCGAGCGCGACGTTGTTGTTTGCGCCTCTCGAAAATAAAATGGCGGCGGCCAGCGCCAAGGTTGCAATGTATCCCGCGCGCAAGAATGCGAACGGAAATCCAAGTAGCGCCACGACCAAGCCGATCGCCGATCGCCTATAAATTACGGCAAATGAAAGAAGCGCGCCGGCCAAGACGAGTCGACTGAAGATGGTCTCCAAAATGCCGAGATTGGCTTTTGCAGAATCACCGAACGCATCGGCGTTCGATTCGTGCAGATACCAAGGTGCGCCGCCGTAGTAGTCGAACGTGACCGAAAGTTTTTTGGGGATCTCGGAAAGGGTTTTTCCGAAGTTGTTTTTGATGCGCGCGCGCGCCACGCGTTCGAAGCAGTCGTCTTTCGCAGCTTCGTCCCAAACCGTTTTGCAATTCTCGGGAACGTCGATGGGCTGCCATGCGCCGCTGGTCGACTCTTCGCCGATGAGCAAATTCCATCCGGCGTTCACGCTCACCAATGCGCAGCGATGCATGCGCACGCAATTGCGGGCCGTCCACGGAAGACAACAGGCGACTGTGATGGCGCAACAGACGACTGCGACGCGAGTGCGTGAAAAAACTGAGCCACGAGAAGCCAGCCAACCAAAAATCGGCGCCAGCAAAATCGATTGCGGACGAACCAAGGTCGCAATGCCGAGCGCGATCCCGAGCATTACGATCCATCTTGTTTTCGGCTGCAATCTGAATCGCGCAGCCAAGGCGGCAGCGATGACGAGGAGCGATGCGGTCACGCCTTCGGTCATGATCGCGAGCGTGTACGGCAGGAGCGCCGGATGAATCGCCACGCCGATTCCGGAGAAAAGCGCGGCCCGTCTTCCCCAGCTGCTCGCGCGCACGAGATCGTAAGCAGCGACGCTCGCGAGCGTTCCGAAGAGCGCGTTCACGAGCATCGCGAGAAATGCATGCGCGCCGAAGAGCGCATAAAACGGTGCGATCAGCGCCGGATAGCCGATTGGATAATGCGCGGCGAACGTGACCGCGCCGTCGGGCCAAACCCAGGTGTAGCCGTTTCCGGAGGCGATGCGTTCGGCGATGCGGTGGTAATACGTGCCGTCAGCCGCGGCCGGAAAACGAGAAGCGCCCCACCCAAGGAGCGCCGCGCGAGCGAGGAATGCGACCGCGAGGACGGCGAGTCGATCGCGGGCGCGCCTACTCAAGGGGAGAGCTCGAGCTTGTCCAGCGCCACCATCAGCTCGCAAATCGGCAAGCCCACGACGTTGGAAAATGAGCCGTCGATGCGGGTAACGAACCCAGCGGCGCGTCCTTGCACCGCATAAGCGCCGGCTTTGTCGTCCCCTTCCCCGGTCGCGACGTATTTTTGCTGCTCGCCGCTCGGCAGCGCACGAAACGTGACCTGGGTGGTGACCGTTTCGGCGTGCAAATTTTTGCCTTCGAGGGTGGCGATCGCAAAGCGCGTCATCACGTGATGCGTTGCATTTTGCAGCCGCGCGATCATGCGCGACGCATCTGCGCGATCCTTCGGTTTACCGAGAATTTCCCCGTCGATCGTCACGATCGTGTCCGCCACCACGAGCGCGACGGCATGCACGCCTTCGCCCAGAATCTTCACCGACGCGGCCAGCTTCGCCGAAACGATGCGATCCAAATAAGCGTTCGGCGCTTCGGTCGGTTTCACCATCTCGTTGACGCTCGGCGAGCGCACGTGGAGGCGTATCCCTTGGGCCTCCAAAATCTCGCGGCGGCGCGGTGAAGCGCTACCGAGCACGAGCCCGCCGGGGCGAAAGCTCGCCGGAGACTTGGGCAGTCCAGTGCCAGACGGCGGCGCCTTAATCGGGGTCTCTGCGCTCATGGAGACCTCCTACCATATCGTGCTGTTCAGCACGCCCCTCGAACGTGTTAGCTTCGTCCTCGCTCATGCGTTCGCTGCGCCTGCTTGCAGCCGTCCTTTCTAGACGCGACACAGGTCTGGTCGCTATCGCTAGACGCGACACAGGTCTGGTCGCTATCGCTTTTCTTGCGGTGCTCCTCTCGCCGAAAGTCGCGAGCGCGGGGTCGTGCGACAACGCAATTACGAGCGCGTGCATCAACAGCGACACGCTCTGGCCGCATGTCGGTCCGACGCACTTCGTTGCCATCGGCGGCACCGACACGATCGAGCAGGGAAAAATCGGGTTCGGCGTGCTGGCGAGCTATCAATCGCGGCCCATCCGACTCCACGTTCCTACGCCGGGTCCGCTTGGGTCCGACCTCAACGCGGTCAATGATCAGGTCAATACGACGTTCATGTTCGAGTACGGCATCACGAAAAATCTCGAGCTCGGCGTCGCCCTTCCACTCACGCTCGGGCAAGGCGGCAGCGGAACCAGCGGCATCACGGGCGGCGAAGATTTAC
>JBDTFL010000562.1:0-4014 GCA_039937955.1 Polyangiaceae bacterium
GGCTGCGCGTCCGAGCTCGTGAAGAGCTCTTCGGAGCCGGCGCCCGACGCGACGTCGACCACCGTCGTGCGCATGTAATATTCCGGGTCGTCGCTCGCGTCCTCGAGGCTCGCGCCTACGAAAAACGATTTGTCGAACGCGCCGGCTTGCACGCGATTGATTGGATCGCGTTCTTGCGCGCAACCCGACGACAATGAAACGCAGACCACCAACAGCACGAGCGCGAATGAACGCGCGACGCTCGAGAACGGCATCGAGATCCTCCCCAGAAAAAGGGCTCGCCGCTTACCACGGCCCAACCGGAGCCGAGAGCCCCAAATGCAGGTCAAATCGTCGAAAAAGACGCGAACACCTCCAGATCAGACCAAGTGCGGCATCCTGCCGCGAGCTGCCGCTAGCCGTTTGCTCGCCTTGACCAGGCCGCACCTCGAATGCGAGACTGAAGCCATGGTCGGTCGTCTTGCGAAGCGGGTCGCGCTTCTCGCGTTTTGCGGTGTGGGGCTGTCGTTGGCGTCGTGCTCATCTACGGGGTTCGCGGGCGACATCTACACGTCGCCGGACAACGACGGCAAACGCACGCAGTCGGTTTTCTTTTCGGATTACGTGGAGAGCCCGATGATCTACGCGGTCATTCCGATCGTGAGCGGTCGCAAGGACGAGACGCTCACCATCTCAGTCAAAGTGTTCGACGTCCTCGGCACCGACGTCACGGCGAAGGGCACGAACACGTTCCCGGACCCGATCGTCATCGCGCAAATCGCGCCGGGCGTGCAGACGAGCAAGAACAACGTCGTCATCAATTTTCCGGATCCGGCGCCAGTGAGCATCCCGAATCCTGCCGACCCGTTCAGCACGCCGCTCACGGTGCAGCTCCCGCGTGCGGTTGGGCACTTCGAGTTCATCGCGAGCATGAACGGCGACACCGAAGCCGTAAAGTTCGAAGTGATCAACCCGAGCCCGGCATATCAAGGATTGCCCACCACGCCGACCACCCCTCCGCCGGGCACGTGTGTGGCGCAACCGCCGCCCAACGGAAACATCGAGCAGTGCCCAATGCCTTCGGCCGAGGATCAATCGCATCACAAAGTCGTCTGCTGCACGGGATTGGGCGTTTGCGGCACGGGCGTCGAAAACACCGGCCTCTGCGAGTAAGACCTCGAAGACACGGGTCTCTGCAACGAAGCAGCGACCCGGATCCGCGGTGATTTCTTACAAGCCCATCAGCTTCGCGACGTAGTAGCGCATCGTCTCGGTCGTGCCGCCGCCGATGCGGAACAGGCGCTGGTCCCGCCACGCGCGCGCGATGTGCATCTCTTCGATGTAGCCCGCGCCGCCGTGAAATTGCAGCGATTGGTCGACGATTTCGTTCGCGACGTCGCCGACGAAAATCTTCGCGAGCGAGATGGTCTTCACCGTGTCCATCGAGACGTGGCCCTTCGTGACGTACTTGTCCTCGTTGTACATCTCGGCGCCTTTGTACGTGAGCGCACGCGCGGCCTCGAGCTTGGCGGTCAGGTCCACGAATTTGTGCTGCCAGTATTCGCGCTTGATGATCGGCTTGCCGAACGCTTTGCGATCTCGTCCGTACGCGATCGCTTCATCCATGATGAGCCCGGAGCCCGAGCATGCGCTGGTGCACGCGATGATTCGCTCGCTCTGGAAGTTCTGCATCAAGTACATGAACCCCATATTTTCTTCGCCGAGCAAGTAGCGCTTCGGAATGCGCATGTCCTCGAACGCGAGCTCCGCGGTATCGCTGGAGTGATTGCCGATCTTCTTCAATTTCTTGGCGACCGAAAAACCTTTGGTCTTCGTCGGCACGAGAAAAAAGCTGCAACCATGCGCGCCTTGCTCGGGCGCGGTCTTCACGAGCAACGTGACGAAATCCGCGCGACAGCCGTTGGTGATGTACGTCTTCGCGCCGTTGATGATGTAGTCGTCGCCGTCTTTTTTGGCCCAGGTTTGGATGCCCGCGACGTCGCTGCCTGCGTTCGGCTCCGAGACTCCGAGCGCCGCGATTTTTTCTCCGCGAATCGCCGGCGTTAGAAATTCTGCGATCTGCTCTTTCGTTCCGAGGTCGTTGATGACGGGCGTTGCCATGTCCGCTTGAACGAGCAGTCCCATCGTCACGCCGGCCATCAAGCAACGCGGCAGCTCTTCGCTCTTCGCAACCGAGAACCAATAATCACCACCGGCGCCACCGACCTCTTCGGGATAATGCGCACCGAAAATGCCGAGCTCACCCGCGCGTTTGAAGACCTCGTTCGGAAAGATTTCGGCCTTTTCCCATTCGTCCGCATACGGGGCGAGCTCTTTTTCGGCGAATTTCCGGACGGTCTGACGAAACTGCTCGTGCTGTTCGCTGAAGGGATTGGGCATCGGCTTTTCCTTTGGAATGACCTATTTTTACCGTGTACAAACTATTTCGTACACGAAACTTTCGCGAATGCAAGACTTGGCGTTCGAACATCTTTAAGAAGGGGAGCAATCGATGGCGGACGTAGCGGTTACGGGAGCAACGGGATTCATCGGCAGCGCGGTCGTTCGACTTTTGCTCGATCAAAAACGGAGCGTGCGCGCGCTCATCGAGCCGGGTGCGAATACGAAAAATCTCGATGGCCTGAATGTCGAGCGCATCACGGTGGACGTCTGCGACACGAAGGCGATGACACGCGCGCTGTCGGGTTGTGAGTCGCTGCATCATCTCGCGGCGGTTTACCGAACATGGCTCCCCGATCGCGAAATCATCTATCGCGTGAACCTGGAAGGCACGACCGCCACGCTCCTCGCGGCGCAGGCCAACAAACTGAAGCGTGTAGTTTACACGAGCTCGATCGCGGCGATTGGTTTGGTGGAAGGTGGCTTGGCGGACGAGACCACCCAATTCAATCTGTTCGACGTCGCCAACGATTACATTTTGACGAAGTGGGCGAGCGAGCGCATCGCGATGCGTTTTGCAGAATCGGGAATGCCCATCGTCGTGGTGAATCCGGCGTTTCCATTCGGCCCACGCGACATCGCGCCGACGCCCACCGGAAAAATCATTTTGGGTGTTTTGAAAGGTGAGGTCCCCGGCGTATTTCCCGGGGGAATTTGCACGATCGATGTCGATGACTGCGCCATGGGCCACTTGCTCGCGGAAGAAAAAGGCAAAGTCGGCGAGCGCTATATTTTGGGAAATGAAAACGTGACGCTCAAAGAATTTTTCACGCTAGTGGCGAAGGTCGGCGGCGTTCGTGCTCCGGCGATCCCGCTTCCCGGCGTGCTCGGTCGCGCGATCGCTTTCGGCATGGAGGCGTGGGCCGACAACGTCTCGCACAAAGAACCGCCCGCTACGTACAAAGCCGCCAGCTACGCGATGCGCACCGCGCACTTTTCGAATGCGAAAGCGAAACGCGAGCTCGGTTTGGAAACGCGGCCCATCGAAGAGAGCGTGCGCCGCGCGATCGAATGGTTCCGCGCGAACGATATGGTGTAAAATACACGCAATTCGCGGCTGATTTGCCGACGATCTCAACGCAGACCAATTTGGAAGATCGCGCTCGACGTCGCGGAATCGAGCGTCGCGTAAACGATGCCGCAATCGTCGACGCCCATGGCGCTGATGGTTTGTGGCGACACATCGAGCTCCGACGCATTTTTCAGCGGAACGACCGACGCATCGCTATGGTCTATGTACGTCAGCGGCACAGTCATGATGTTGCTCTGCGTGGCCTGTTGCTCGACCCAATACGCATTGCCCTTCGTCATGATGACGGATGTGCCGACAGGAAATTGCCCGAAGATGCTCGGTGGAGCATTGCCTGATTTCGGAACGGCCCACAAAAAAGCCTGCGGCGAATTCGTCACGGCCGCGACGTAATACACGTTCTGATCGTCGACGCCGACCATCTGGGAGACCGGGCTTGGTGAAGGATCGAGCACCAACGTCGAGCCGTCGGTGATGTTGATCGCACCGACGAAGTAGTCGGGTCCGCCCGAGGAAAATTCGGCGAATACCTGCTGACCGTCGCT
>JBDTFL010000563.1:0-6718 GCA_039937955.1 Polyangiaceae bacterium
CCTCTTTCGGGCTCAACGAATGAATGTGCGATCGCTCGAACGTCGCATTGCCAAAAAGATGCGGCGCGAAATGCGAGGCTGCGAAATGTACTTGAAAACGGCTGTCATTCGCGTCGAGCGCGCGCGCGAGGAGCAGCAGCCGCGTCACTTGCGACCAGGTCACTGCCTCGGCGAGAAAGAGAACTTTCGTCATGGCGTCGTCCGAGCAATGCGTGCTGCGGCAGCGGCGACGCTTGCAAACCCAATCGCGAGAAGCACACCGCAGGCGGGCATGAGCTCACGAAAAGAGAGTCCCCTAAACGTTGCCCCCTCGAGTGCGACGATTCCCCACTTCACAGGGCTCACGCTGGAGGCCTCGCGCAGCCAATGCGGCATGGTCGACAGCGGCACCATCGCGCCGCCGATCATCGCGAACAACAGGAGCACTGCCCATCCTGCGCCGCCGACGCTCTGCTCGCTCTTTCCAAGCACGCCGAGAAAAACGGTGATGCCCGCAAAACAAATCGCGCAGCAGAGGATGACGAACGGCAGTCCGTAAAATGAAAATTGTTCGAACGGAACCCCGAACGCGACGCGAGCAATCACGAGCAAGAGAGCGCTGTCGACGACGCAGGCAATGAGACACGCGATTAACTTTCCGCCCAGCAAGGTTGCGGCGCTGACGGGCGCTGCACAGAGTCGCGCGTGGGTTCCGGCTCTTCGCTCGGCGATGCTTGCGGTGGCGAATGCACCGGCGCAACCGATCAAACCCCATAAAATCGCCGCTGGAAATGCGATCGCGAATCCGCTCGGCGAGGACGAGGGCGATGCAGAAACGCGATGAACACTCGGCATCCCCGAGAGCCCTGACGCAAATGCACGCGTCGTGGCTGCGTCGATCGCGCCGCCTTCTGCGGCGTGCATCGGGTCGGTGGTGATCTCTACGCCGGCCGGAGTGACGTCGATTTCGGCGAGCGCATTTCCGCTTCGAACATTCGCGAGACCGTCGGCTTTGGAACGCGGCGTCACCGAAAGCCCATTTCTCCTCAGCGCATCGATTCGCGAAAGATCGCCGCTCATGCCGACCTCGAGATCGGGTCGGGTTTGCGCGGACGGGAAGACTGCGCCGAACAAAACCGCGAACGAAAGCGGAAAAACGAGCGCCCAGAAGATCGCGCCGGGATCACGCGAGAGCAATCGAAGATCTTTCAACGCAATGACGAGCGCGATCACGAGACGACCTCTCCGTTTGCGAGATTCATCGAACGTGCACCGAGCTCTACGAGCGGCGTGGCATCGTGGGTCGACCACACGATCGCCGTTCCGCGCCTGCGCATCGCATCGATCGAGGAGACGAGATGCGCGCATGATTCTGCGTCGACGCCTGCGGTCGGCTCGTCCAACAGAAGCGCGCGCGGTTGATGAACGACTGCGCACGCAACGTGAAGCCGCCGCTTCATTCCCGAGCTGAGCGAGCTCGCACGCGCCGATCTCCGCTGCACCAAATCCGCAAATTCCAATCCACGATCGATCGCCGCCGGCACGTCGCACGACGCGACGCGCTGCATGCGCGCAAAGAACGCGAGGTTCTCCTCGACGGTGAGCTCGTCGTAGATCGCGGTTGATTGCGGCGCATAACCGAGGTGCATCCGCGCCCGCCGAGACGACGGCGAGCCCTCTCCAAAAATACTTACGGTGCCCGCGTCCGCGCGCAACACGCCTGCGAGCACGCGCAGGAGGGTGGTCTTTCCGGCGCCATTCGCGCCCAAGAGCACCACGAGCTCAGCTGGCTCGACGGCGATGTCGACGTTTCGCAGCGCCGTTCGTTGGCCCAACACTTTGCATAAGCCGCTGGCGAGGATGGTTTGCATGGCACTCCACAAACATTCTACAAAAAAAAGCAACATTACCATTGAAACGGTGCAACTCGAAGCTAACCTTAGTCAAACATTAGTCAATGAATCCTTCCTCCCCATCGTTCGATCTCGTCCTCGTCGGAGGCGGCCTGCAAAATTGCTTGGTCGCTCTCGCTACGCGTACGCACTTGCCGAGCGCGCGGATCGCCATCGTCGAGCGCGAACGAGCTCTCGGTGGAAATCACACGTGGTGCTTCCACGCGTCGGATGTTTCGGATGAAGCGCGCGCCTGGCTGATGCCACTGGTGTCTGCACATTGGAACGAATGGGAGGTGCGTTTTCCGAGCTACGCGCGCCGGTTCCAGCGCGGCTACTCAGCGGTGACGTCCAAGCGCATGCACGACGTGCTCAGCGCGCCGGAGCATGCGGAGCACATCACCTTCTTTTTCGGCCGCGCCGCCGCGTTCGTTGGCGCTCATACCGTTCTTCTCGACGACAGCACTTGTCTGCGCGCTCCGTTGGTCGTCGATGCGCGCGGGCCGTCGACCGATCACGGGTCGTGCGGCTACCAGAAATTCATCGGCCTCGAGCTGGAGCTGAAATCTCCTTCGCCGATTTCGACGCCCATTTTGATCGACGCCGACCTTCCGCAGCGTGACGGATTTCGATTCATCTACGTGCTTCCGCTGTCTCCGTTTCGTCTGCTGGTCGAGGAGACGCATTTTTCCGACACCGCAGATCTCGGCGATGAGCAAAATTACCGCATGGAAATTCTCGCGTACGCAAAGCGCGCGGGCGCTCAGGTCGAGCGCATTGCACGCACGGAACGTGGGGTTTTACCGCTCCCTTTGCATCTCGAAAATTCGCCGAAGCTCGCGGGTCCGATCATCGGCGGCTTCGCGGGCGGGTGGTTTCATCCGACGACCGGCTACTCGTTTCCGGTGGCGGTGAGGCTCGCGACGCACATCGCCAAGCTCGGCTCGCAAGATCCCTTCGGCGAAGCATGGCGACGACTCGTTGCCGAGCAGCATCGCCGGTCGCGTTTCTCGATGCTCCTCAATCGGCTTTTGTTCCGGGCAACTCCGCCATCGCATCGGCGTGACGTCTTCGAGCGCTTTCATCGTTTGCCCGAAAGCGTGATTGCGCGCTTCTACGCGCACGCGTCGACGTCGTCGGACCGCATGCGGATCCTTTGTGGTCGTCCACCGCGCGGCGTCTCCGTATCGCGCGCATTTCGAGAGGTCGTGTCCACGTGAGAATTGCCAATTCGTCCAAAAAATCTCGAGCGAGCGTCATCGTCGACCGTCACTTCGATTGCGATGCGCTCACCGACCTCATCGGAACGGGAAGCGAGCGCGCGCATGCGCTACTCCGAAACGCCACGTGGCAACCGCTCGCGCAAGCTGTGGCTCGGCCCGGCAAAGAGTTCCGCGGGCGTCTCGTCGAGCATGCGTATGCGATCGCAAAAACGCGTGCGCTCGACGCATCGACGATTGCCCCACTTGCTTACGAATTACCGCAAATTCTCGAGCTAATCCACGCGGGCTCACTCGTGATCGACGACGTCGAGGACAATGCGCTGGTGCGGCGGGGTGCTCCGGCGCTTCATCGTTTGGTCGGGGCACCGGCTGCGATCAACGTCGGAAACTTTCTCTACTTCTTACCGATCGTTTTGCTGTCGACCTTGAATCTCGATCCCGCGACGTCGCTGACCATGCATCAGCGAACCGCGCGCGCACTGTTGCGGTGCCATCACGGGCAAGGTTTGGATTTGACGATCAAGGTCTCGGAGGTTGGTGTCGCCGATCTAAGGGAGCTCGTGAAGCTGACCACCTCGCTCAAGACAGGATCGCTCATGGGCTTGGCGTGCTCGCTTGGCGCTCTCGCAGGCGGCGCGGATCTCGCGCTCGAGGGGGCGCTTGCGGACTTCGGCTGCGAGCTCGGCATTGCCCTGCAAATGTTGGATGACCTGTCGGGATTCTTGAATGCCACGCGGGTCGGCAAAGGGATCGAAGACTTGATGGAGCAGCGCGCCACTTGGGCGTGGGCCTATGCGAGCGAAGCAGTCGACGAACCGACAATTCGCGGATGGCAGCGAATTTCGCGGGAAATCAAGGCCTCCGGTCGTGGCGCCGATTCATTGCTGGCCGCGATGAAGCCGCACCTGGAGGTGGCTCGTCGCGCACCCCGGCGGCGTCTCGAGGCCGCTCTGAACACTCTCCGAAGTCGAATAGGGACCCAAGATGCGCTCGAAGCACTTGCCTCCGAAATCGAAGCCCTGGAGAAAAGCTATGTCTAAGTCATCCCGCGCGCGGGTTGCGATCATTGGTAGTGGGTTTGGTGGACTGGCAGCCGCGATTCGTCTTCAAGCAGCTGGCGTGTCGACGACCATCTTCGAAACACGCGACCTCGCTGGCGGACGTGCCTATGTCTTTCGAGAGCAAGGCTTCACGTTCGACGCCGGGCCCACTGTCATCACCGCGCCCGAAACACTCGAAGAGCTCTTCGAGGTCGCCGGAATAAATCTCCACGACGCCGTGGAGCTATTGCCGGTTACCCCTTTCTATCGATTGATTTGGCCCGACGGCGACGTCATCGACTACGCCGGCGGCGAAGCGCTCTTCGAAGAAATTGCTCGAAGAAACCCCAGTGATCGTGATGGTTACGCAAAGTTCGTCGATTACAGCAAACGCGTATTCGACACCGGTTACACCGAGCTCGCACATGTTCCTTTTTTGCGATTCGCGGACATGCTCCGCTGCGCACCTGAGCTCATGAAGCTGCGCGCCGATCGCTCGGTGTACAAAACCGTCGCCCGGTTCGTGAACGACGAGAAGTTGCGGCAGGCGCTCTCGTTTCATTCGCTCTTGGTCGGCGGCAATCCCTTCGAGACCAGCGCCATCTACACGCTCATTCATTATCTAGAACGTAAATGGGGCGTCTTTTTTCCTCGCGGCGGAACGGGCGCGCTCGTGCAAGCGTTGGTGGATTTGTATAAAAGCTTAGGTGGCGATCTTAGGCTTTCATCACCGGTGCAGTCGGTCGAGGTTAGAGGAGGGCTGCATGTCGTAACGACGACGCGCGGCGAAGAGTCGTTCGATAAAGTCGTCTCCAACGCTGACCTTCATCACACGTATTCGAAGCTCTATCGCTCGCATCCAGCAGCAGCCAAGACGACCAAGAAGCTCGAGAAGGCGGACTGGTCCATGTCGCTCTTCGTTTTGTATTTCGGAACGAATTGTCCGTACGACATCGCGCATCACACGGTTCTCTTCGGCGAACGTTACGAAGCGCTGCTTCGCGACATTTTTCACGGCGACCATTTACCCGCTGATTTCAGCCTTTATTTGCATGCGCCGACCGTCACTGATCCGTCGCTGGCGCCACCGGGCTGCGGTGCGTTCTACGTGCTGTCGCCGGTGCCGCATCTCGGTAACGCGAACATCGATTGGGAAAAAGAGGCGCCCGTGTACGCGGAGAAAATTCTCGCGTCGCTCGAGCGCATCATGCCCGAGCTTCGCAAGCACGTCGTCGTCAAGCGTTGGTTCACGCCTCTCGACTTCAAAGAGACGCTCGTCGCTTATGAGGGGTCGGCGTTCAGTGTTGCGCCCAAGCTCACTCAAAGCGCCTGGTTTAGACCTCACAACAAGGACCCTAAGATCGAAGGCCTCTATTTGGTCGGTGCTGGAACTCATCCCGGCGCTGGAGTTCCCGGAGTACTGAGCTCCGCCAAAGCGACGGCTTCACTCGTGCTTCACGATCTCGCAGCCGAAGAGGAGTACGTCGTCGGTGCGCTCGGAGCCGTAGCATCATGAGCACCAGCCAGCTCGCCGTCGTCCGAAGCCGCGCGGTCATCGCGAACAAGTCGAAGAGCTTCGCGCTTGCGTCGCGTCTGCTCCCGCCCGAATGCCGCGACGACGTCGTGATCATCTACGCGTTCTGTCGGCACGTCGACGACGCTATCGATCTCGTAGCGCCAGAAAAACGAAGCGCCGCGCTCGCCGAGCTCCGATGCGAAATCGACTGCATTTATGGGGAAATCGTGACGAACAACGACGTCCTCGATGCGTTCGGCGAGGTCGTTCGCAAAAATTCCATTCCTCGCATTTACGTCGACGAGCTCCTCGCCGGCATGAAAATGGATGTCGACCGCGCGGCTTACGACAGCATCGACGACCTTCTCCTTTATGGCTATCGCGTTGCTGGAGTGGTCGGGCTTTTGCTCTGCCACGTGATGAAGATTCGTGACGCGAGCGCGCTTCGGAACGCCGCGCACCTCGGCATCGCGATGCAGCTCACGAACATCAGCCGCGACGTGCTCGAAGACTTGGAAGATGGACGTGTCTATCTACCCTCGCAGTGGCTCGGATCACCTCTCACCAATCCGCCGACGCCGGGCGCACGCGACAATGCGATCCGAGTCGTCGAGCGTCTCCTGGTTCTTGCTGATCGTTTTTATGCCTCGGCGGATCTGGGGATCGACGCGCTGCCGTTTCGCTGCGCGCTCGCCGTTCGTACAGCGCGCTATATTTATGCGGCGATTGGTGATCGGCTGAGGGCGAGTGGTGGCGATCCGTTCTCGGGTCGGGTCGTGGTTCCGCGGCTCACGAAGCTGCGTCTGGTTGCACGAGCATTCTTCGAAACGCTCTGGGCCTGGCCGCATCCCCGTGGCGCGCGAGCGCGTACGCCGGACATGACGATAAGATTTTGGAGAGACGTTGTGCCGGAAGGGGAGCTCGACGCATGACCCTCGCCGCGTCGCACGCACAGTCGTCATCGTCTTCCTCGTTTCGCTCGGAGCTCGCGATCTATCTTTCGCGCGTTCACGAATTTCGGCGCGCCGACTGGATGGTCTACTTGGCGTGGGTCGGTCTCTTGCTTGG
>JBDTFL010000564.1:0-4809 GCA_039937955.1 Polyangiaceae bacterium
AAGCACAAGGTCGACAAAAATCGTCTTACGAGCGTCGGTTACGGCCAAGAAAGGCCCATCGGCGACAACAGCACTGCAGACGGCAAAGCCGAAAATCGCCGCGTCGAATTCCACATCGTCGAGGATAAAAAATGAGATCGACACGCAATCTGATTCGCATCGTCTCGGTTTCAGCGATTCTGGCGGCCGCTGTTTTCGGCTCTAAAAACGCGCGCGCGGAGGCCGACACGTTCGGCCTCGGCAGCGGTCGAACGGGCGCAGGCTCGATCATCGCCGCCAACACCGTCGTCAACGCGTACGCGGGCATCACTGCCAGCGTCGTGAGTGGCGACACGAGCGTGCACGTCGACGTGGGCGCGACATTCTCACCGGGCGACCTCGTGCTGATTTGGCAAACTACGGGGCTAGCGGCTGCCGCGTCTGGTGTGCAAACCGCGATACCGCTCGATGGCGTGGCGACCGGCTCGTTCGAATACGCGCGCGTGAAGTCGATCACGGCGAACGTCGTCACGCTCACGAATCCGATCGTCAGCACATCCGGATTCGCGCTCGGCACCTCGCAAATGGTGAAGATTCCCGAATACACGAGCTTGTCGATCGGCGCGGCGGGCAGCATCGTCGCGACGCCGTGGGACGGCAGCAAAGGCGGCATCGTGGCCGTCTTCGCACAAGGCACGATAACCAACGCCGGCTCGATCATCGCGGACGGCGCCGGGCTTCGCGGTGGCGTCCTCAAGAACGACGACAAGGTCTTCGGGTGCGTTGCGATCGACGGGCCCGTCGTCGCAGGTACAGCGATCGTCGGCGGCGGCGGCGCGACGTTCAACGCGCTCGCAGGCGGCGCGAAAAAGGGAGAAGGGCTCTTGCCCACGGGTTATTCGACCGACATCGTGAGTGCAGCGACCGACCCGTTGCTCAATCCACTTTATTTCACGTACGGAAACGGCAACGTCTCCAACGGCGGCGGTGGTGGTGACTGTCACAACTCCGGTGGCGGCGGCGGTGGTCACGGCGGCGTCGGCGGGATGGGCGGCGAAACGTGGGCCGACGAAACGAATCTCGCAGGCGGCGCCATGGGAAGTCGTGCGGTCGGCGGCACCGGCGGCGCGTCGCTCACGTCCGCGCCCGTCACACGCATCTCGATGGGCGGCGGCGGCGGCGCGGGCGAAGAAAACGACTCGACGAGTCACGGCGGCGGCAACGGAGGAGGCGCGATCCTCATTCGCGCGAACGCGCTGACGGGAGCGGGAGCGATCACCGCAAATGGCGTAAAACCTGCTGATTCCGCGAACGACGGTGCAGGCGGCGGCGGCGCAGGCGGCGCGATAGTCCTTCGCATCGCCACGACCGCAGCATGCGGATCGATCCAAGCACTCGGCGGTGCCGGCGGCAGCTCCGCAGCAGATCACGGACCGGGAGGTGGCGGCTCGGGCGGCGTCATTCTCGTTCAAGGGGCCACTGGCACCACCTGCGGCACCGCCGCGAACGTGACCGGCGGCGCATCGGGAACGGATGGCGCGAGCGCGCGCGGATCGACGGGCGGAGCCGGCGGCACAACGCCCACTCCTCCGACCGGCGGTTTCACACCGACGACGTGCGACGTTTCAATCAACGATTGCGGAGGCTGCGTCGTCAACAGCGACTGCGCGGTCGGCTTCTTGTGCAACACCACGACGAATTTCTGCAGCGACTTTTTCCCGGACGGCGGATTGGTCCCCGACGGCGGGATGCTGCTCCCGGACGGCGGGCTCAGCTTTCCGGATGGCGGATTGATCTTGCCGGACGGCGGATTGCTTACCGATGGTGGCTTGCTGGCCGACGGCGGATTTGCCGATGGTGGATCTTCTGACGGCGGCTCCGGCAACGACGGCGGAAGCACCGGCGACGGCGGATTCGGAGACGATGGCGGCGACACCGGCGACGGCGGTCACGCGCTTGGTGGCGATCTCGGAGACGACAGCGGCGACCTCGAGGGCGGCGGTTGCTCGACCTCCGGATCGAATTCGGACGGCACGGGCGCAGCAGCCATCGGGCTCGGGCTCATCGCAGCGCTCGCGTTCATGCGTCGTAAAAAGCGCTAAAAACAAGGCCGGATTGCGTTTGACAAAGTCCTCAGTGAGCCGAAAGCTTGCTGAGGATTTTTCTATTTCATTCTACTGAGGCGCGCACATATCCGCAGTCGGATGCGCGAGCGCGGCGAGACGCTTCTTCGCTTCTTGCCCGCTCGCAGTTTTCGGAAATCGTTTTTCGCATGACGCATATGCGAGCTTCGCGCTCTCGCAGTCGTGCATGAGCATGTAAGATGCACCCATATCGAGCAGCGTCTTGTCGAGCACGTTCGATGGCGGCGTCACCTTCAGCACACGATTGAACTCGCCGAGCGCGGACGACGGGCGACCATCTTGCAAATCGGCGTCGCCCATCATGAACGACACGTCGTCCGATTTGTCGTCGGTGGGATAACGGCTCACGTACTCGCGACCGAGCGTGTTCGTGAGGCTCCAATTTTTCTGCGCGTATGCCTGCTCGGTCGCCGCGAAATGTGCCGGTTTGTCGGCGGGAATCGTGATCGGCGGCGGCTGGGTAACTTGCACGGCCTCCGCGCGTTTCAATTCGTCGAGGCGCGCATCCACTTCCGTGCTTCGCGCGGCGACCTCTTTCTTGAGCTCCTCGAGATTGTGCTGCGCTTCGTCGAGCCGGCCTGCGACCTCGTTCACGCGCGCTTGAGCGCCGAGCAAATCGCTTCCGCGATCGGCATTGGCGCGCAATGCGTTGTCGAGACGCTCACGCTCCGCAACGAGATCCGCTTTGAGCGAATCAACCTGCGCTTTTTCGGCAGCGAAATTTTTCTCGAGCGCGTCGTTCTTCGCGACGAGCGCGTCGTGATCTTTCTGAGTCGCGAAAACCCCGCAACCCGAAAGCATCGACAAAACCAGCAAAAAGCTGGCTGTGACATCAACGGATTTCGATATCAACACGGCGATCGTGCTCGTAACCTGCTTCGTCTTTGCCGGTTGCGTCGAGCTTACCTCGCGACGACGTGGCCACGCGATCAGCGCCGACACCTGCGCTCGTCAAAAATGTTTTCACGGTCTCCGAGCGCTCGGCGCCGAGACCCATGTTGTATTCGTACTCGCCGCGGTCGTCGCAGTGACCCGTGAGCAAAACGCGCGAGCCTTTGAGCGGGCCCGTGGTCAAGCAGCCCACCAAACGGTGGAGCGTGGACGTCGTCGCGTCGCGCAACGTGGGCGATTCGAAATCGAACGTGGGCGCCGGGAAATCCGAGCATTGCGCGCCACCATTGATTGGAGCGACGCAGTGACCGTTTTCGCATTTTTGGCCAGACGCGCACGGTTTGTCGTCGCCGCATTCGTGCGGGGCCGCGGTGACGGGCGCGCCGCATTTGTTGCCCGAGCAAGGCGCTCCGCCAGGACACGTGGTCTTGTCGTCGCAGTAGCCGATGACGGCCACACATGCGCCGGAGTCGCATTTCTTGCCGGCTCCGCATGTCGAGTCGTCTTTGCAGGCGACGCACTTCGTGTTGACGCAAAAGCCGGTGTGCCCGTCTTTGTTGCAGTCGTCGTCGTTGTCGCAATTCGGATACTTCGCTCCACCACAAGCAGCGATGACCGCGAATACGAACGCGAGTCCGAAGGCGATTTTCCCGGGTCCTGCGTTGGTGCGTGCCATGACGCTTTGGGGTTAGCCCCCGGCCGCGCCTCTTGTCAACCTGTGGATTTTTCTTCGCCCCCTCACCCATGCTAGGAGAGGACGCTCGATGCCCCGGAAATCGGCGTCGACGAATCAATGTCCGCAACGGCTCAGATGAACACGACCCTCACGGTCGACTTCGACGCGAACCGCTACCGTACCGTGCTGCGGTTGGCGATTCCTACGGTCCTCGCGATGCTCACGCAGAGCATCGTCAATCACATCGACGTGATCTTTTTCTCGCGCCTGCCGATGTGGGAGGGCACCAACGCGCAAGCGGCGCTCATCCCGTCGCTCATCATCGTGTGGCTCTTTGGTGGCTCGCTCGGCGCGATTAGCGTGGGTGCGCAAGCGCTCACCGGTCGTCGCTTCGCCGAGGGTGATTTTCAAGGCGCCGGTGCGGTCCTCACCAACGCCGCATTTTTCTGTTTGGTGGCGGGTTTGTTTTTTTCGGTCGTCGGCTATTTCACGATCCCGCTGATTTTAGGGCAAATGATCAAAGCCCCGGCGGTTTTGAAGATCGCGATCGGCTACTCGCGTTGGCGTGTGCTCGGCGTGATCTCGATGGCGATGACGATGTCGACCAAGGCGTTTTTCGATGGGCTCGGCCGCACGAAAGTGCATCTCGTTGCGGCCATCGTCATGAATTTTTTCAACGTCGTGTTTTGTTACTCGTTCATCTTCGGACACTTCGGCGCGCCGAAATTGGGACCGGTCGGCGCGGGGCTCTCTGCGTTCATCGCCACGTGGATCGGCCTGGCGATCATGCTGGTCTACGTGTTCCGCCTGTCGAGCCATTACGACGCATTCAAGCGCAAGCATCTCTCCTTCAAGCTCACTTGGAGCATCTTGAAGCTGTCGATCCCCGCCGCGATCGCCACCATCGTCATGATGGTCGGGTTCGGATTTTTCGAGCAGATCGTCAATGCGCTCGATCCGGCGAGGCCCGGCGCGGAAGCGGTCAATGGTGCAGCCACGACCGACATCATCACGATTTTGAATTTGACGTTCACGGCGTGCATCGCGTTCGGAACGGCAACCGCGACGCTCGTCTCGCAATCGATCGGCGCACGTCGTCCGGACGACGCCGTGAAATTC
>JBDTFL010000565.1:0-6743 GCA_039937955.1 Polyangiaceae bacterium
GCGGCGGCAACGGAAGCGGCGCGCTCGGCGGGACCAACGGCGATGGCGGAGCGAGCGGCGTCTGCGCGCCGGACCCCAGCAACTACGACATTCCTGGCAACGGCTGCGACGACGACGACGACGGTACGGTCGACAATCCGGAGACGTGCGACACGGGCCTCGACGCAAACGGTGCGGCAGGCGACTTCGTGAAAGCGCTCGGCGTCTGCCAAATGGCCGACGCGACCCACTGGGGTCTCGTGAGCGCCACGTACACGAACGGATTCGGAAGCTCGGACCCGCCGAAACCAACCCAACATCAAATCGCAAGCAGCTTCGGCAGCGCCATCACGCCGCAAGAGGGTGCAAGTCTCGGCGTGCTCAGCACGGGCTTCGCCATGCCGTACGACAACGCGACGAGCTCGCCGACCAAAGGTCAGTTCAAAAACAACTCGGCCCACTACAACAGCACGGGCAACGCGGTGCCGGCCGGCTTTCCGAAGGCGGCCAAAGGCTGCCCGGACGTCACGATCGATTTCGCGGATTTCCCCCAGACGTTTACCAACGACGTCGTCGACGTGAAGCTGCAGCTCAAAGCTCCGAACAACGCGCAAGGCATCGCGTTCGATTTCAATTTTTACTCGGGCGAATGGCCTGATTTCGTGTGCTCCGACTTCAACGACAGCTTCATCGCGTACCTGTCGTCTTCGGCATTCAACGGCGGCAGTGCCGACAACATGTCGTTCGACTCACTCAACAATCCGGTCAGCGTGAACAACGGCTTCTTCGATCGCTGCACGCCGGGCGCGACGCTCGGTTGCAAAGGGAACGCCGAAACCGCCAAATCGGTCTGCGCAGGCGGCGAAGGCGAGCTCGCCGACACCGGATTCTTGAATCCCAAGGGGAGCTACGGCTCGTGCATGAGCGGGGGATCGGGCGGCACTGCGGGTGTCCCATCGTCGGCCGCAGGTGGAGCAACGGGTTGGCTGACTTCGCAAGCGCCCGTCAAGCCGGGTGAGACGATCACGATCGAGTTCATGATCTGGAACACCGGCGACGAGACCTACGACTCGTCGGTTCTTCTCGATCACCTCACGTGGGTTCCCGGTGCAGTCGTCGCCAGCACCTCACGGCCGCGCTGAGCCACTCACTAAGGGCTCGCCAGAGGTGCCAGAATCCAAGGGCGTTTGGCCCCGAATTCTTAGTGAAGTGCCAGCCACGACGTCGCGCTCTGCATCGCTTTTCGGTTCGCTAAGCATCAAAGAACACGCAAAGTTCGTGGGAAGATCAAAACAGTAGGCGCCTGGTGCGAGGGTTGCTAAATCGCGGCCCGACATGTTGCGTGCACGCGGGGCGATCCTCGGGTTTGGCTTCTGCGTATTGCTCGCTTCGAGCGCGGCGGCGCAATCACGCGCGGGCGCTGCTCCACCCGCTGCGCAGCCCACCACGCCAGCCACCGGCTCGAAAGCGGCCGCGTCGACGCAAGCCATGCCACCGACGCCCCCGTCTGCTGCGCCGTTGCCGGAAATGAAATCGACGACGCTGTCCGATCAACCTCCGCAATCCATCTCGCTCGACGACGCGATCAAAGCGTTTCATTCGCGCGGCTTCGATCTGCTGCTCGCCGACGCCCAAGTTCGCGGCGCGGAAGCGGACGTACGATCGGCGGGCTTCATTCCGAACCCGGCTCTGTCCCTCCAATACGGTCGCATCGTCGATCCGAATTACGATCCGACGGGCGGCGCTTCGGCCAATTCGTACACGATCGGCTTGAGCGATCAGGCGGCGATCATCGACACGCTGGCCGGTAAGCGTGGTCTCCGCAAAGACGTGGCGAACGCCGCGTTGGCAGCGGCTCGTCTGTCGAAGGTCGACGCGTATCGCACGCTCGACTTCATGGTGAAGCAGCAATACGTGATGCTTGCGGCGTCTGAATCAGCGCTCGACTTTGCAAAACAAGTGCAGATTGCAACTACCAAAACGCTGGATTTGCAGAAGCTTCGTTACCCGAAGGTCATCAACGAAGGCGAGCTCGCCCGATTCGAGACGACGAAGCTCGAGGCCGATCAAGGCGTCGATCATGCCGAGCAAGATCTGCAAACCGCGCGCGTAGGCTTGGCGTTTTTGTTGGGCGAGCGAGCAACGACGCCTGCGTACGTGGCCGACGTGAACATGATGAAATTCACCTTGCCGGAAAAATTGGGATCGTCGACGTTGGCGGATTTGGAGCATCGAGCCGTGACGACGCGTCCAGACGTTCTAGCGCAGGTGCATCAAGAAGAGCGTGCGCAGGCGTCCATCGACCTCGCGCAGCGTCAGCGTTTTCCGGACATCGCAATCAACGCGCAATATTCGCAGACCGGAACCGGCATCAATTCGGTTTCGCCGCCGATGGTGTCGGTCGGATTGACCGCGCCAATTCCGCTGCTCTATCAAAACCAAGGCGAAATCGCCCACGCCGAGGCTGATCTCTATGCGCAGACGGTCACACGCCGAAAGCTCGAAGCGCAAGCGATCAACGACGTCGCGTCGGCTTACGCCTCGTTCACCGTTTCGCGTAGGCTCGTCGAGCGAATGGAAACGACGTTGCTCGAACGCGCGAAACGCGCGCGCGACATTACCGAGCTTCAATACAGCGCAGGCTCGACCAGCTTGATCGATTTCATCGACGCGGAGCGAACCTTCATCGCGACCAACTTCGAATACATCGAAGACCTCAGCGCGTACTGGACCGCCGTGTATCAGCTCGAAGAAGCGGTCGGAACGGATCTTCGAAAATGATTTTACGTGCGCTTGGGAGTCTGCGCATCGCTCGCAACCTGACGATGCTCGCCGCACTGTTGGCGACCGCTTCGTGCGCGAGCTGCAAAAAATCGTCGGCAACGACCGAGGCGCAGCCGCCGGCCGGTCAAGCGTGGCTCGACGACAAACAAATCACCGAGCAAAAAATCAAAATCGAAACCGTCGACGAGCAAGACGTGGACGACACCGTGCTCGCGAGCGGAACTGTCGCGTTCAACGATCAGCTCGTAACAAAGGTATTTTCGCCGGTCACCGGTCGCGTGATGAAGATTTCGGTGCAGCTCGGCGACCACGTCAAAAAAGGGCAAGAGCTGGCGATCATCGACTCGCCCGACGTCGGCATCGCATCGAGCGACGTCGGAAAAGCGCACGCCGATCTCGTCGCTGCCCAACACGATTTCGAGCGCCAAAGAGATCTCTATACGCAGCACGCCGCGTCACAACGCGACTTCGAGCAGTCGCAAGACAACTTTGAAAAAGCCAAAGCGGAGTACGACCGCGCTCGCGCGAAGACGTCACTGCTTTCGGGCGGCGGCGACAACGTCACCCAAGGCTACGTGCTGCGAGCGCCCCTCGATGGCGACGTCATCTCCAAGACGGTGAGCCCGGGCATGGAGGTTCAAGGTCAATACAGCGGAGGCGCCGCGGTCGAGCTCTTTACGGTTGGCGAGCTCGACAAGGTTTGGGTCATCGGCGACGTCTTCGAGATGGACGTCGGACGCGTTCATGTCGGTCAGAAGGCGATCGTCAAGCTGCAGCCATACCCGGACAAGGTCTTTGCGTGCACGCTCGACTACGTTTCGGGGACCCTCGACCCGCAAACGCGTACCGGCAAAGTCCGCTGCACGTTCGACAACAAAGACGGCCTCTTCAAGGTGTCGGAGTTCGCGCAAATGGCGATCTCCGTGGATCAGCGTAAATCGCTGGCGATTCCGCGTTCGGCGCTCGTGCGTCTCGGTGATCAAACGGTGGTGTTCCTCGAGACCGGCATGACGCCGCAAGGCAAGCACGTGTTCGAACGACTTCCGGTGGCGGTCGACGAGCAAGAGGGGAGCGCCTGGCTCCCCGTGCAGCATGGCCTCAACAAAGGCGACCACATCGTGACCGACGGCGCGATCCTGATCTCCGGAATGCTTTGAGAGGGACGGGCGCGTCATGATCGAGAAGCTCGTCGCGTTTGCGCTTCGCACTCAGTTCGTCGTTTTCGTCGTCGTCATCGTCGTGATTGGCGGCGGGCTGTTCGCGTACAAAAATCTCGACATCGAGGCGTACCCGAATCCCGTCCCACCGATGGTCGAGGTGATCACGCAGCCCGGCGGGCTCAGCGCCGAAGAGGTCGAGCGCACCGTCACCGTGCCGATCGAAATCGCTTTGTCCGGCATGCCGGGGGCTGATCACATCCGCTCGCAATCGCTCTTCGGTCTGTCCGACGTGAAGTGCTATTTCAAATGGGGAAACGAATACAACGACGTCCGCCAGGAGGTGATCAATCGCCTTCAATTTGCGGATCTTCCTGACGGCATTCATCCGGAGCTCTCACCGTGGAACGCCATCGGCGAGGTGTTTCGTTACAGCGTTGTCGGCAAGGGCTACACGCTTCAAGAGCTGAAGACCGCCGAAGATTGGATCTTGGAGCGCCAGTTCAAACAGGTGCCGGGAGTCATCGACGTCGTCTCGTTCGGCGGTGAAACGAAGCAGTATCACGTGGGCGTCGACCCTTACCGACTCCAAGGTCAACACGTCACGCTCGAAGACGTGATCAGTGGAATCCAAAATGCGAACCGCAACGTCGGCGGTCAACGCATGAACATCGGCGAGCAGTCGTACAGCGTTCGCGGCGTCGGACTTTTCAAAAACACCCACGACATCGACAACGTCGTCATCGCCGAGCACGACGGCGTTCCGACGCGCGTGCGTGACATTGCGTCGACCGACATCGGATCGGCTCCGCGCCTCGGCAGCGTCGGTCACGACAAAGAGCCCGACATCGTCGAGGGCGTCGTTCTGATGCGCTACGGCGGAGAAACGAAGCCGACGCTCGAGGGTATTCACGAGCGCGTCGCTTACATCCGCGAAAATCATTTGCTGCCGCCCGGCATGGACATCGCGCCGTACTACGACCGCGGAAATTTGGTCGATCTGACGACCCACACCGTCCTGCACAATTTGGTGGTGGGCATGATCTTGGTGAGCGGCGTGCTCATTCTTTTCTTGGGGGACGCCCGCGCGGCGCTCATTGCGGCGCTGAACATTCCGATCGCTTTGCTCATCGCGTTTTCAGGAATGGTGACGACGGGCACGTCGGCGAATTTGATTTCACTCGGCGCGGTCGACTTCGGAATCGTCGTCGACTCGTCGGTCATCATGATGGAAAATATTTTTCGTCACGTTGGCCCGCACGGCAAAGGGACGATGCTCGATCGCATCACCGCGAGCGCGAGTGAGGTCGCCGCGCCCATGGCATTTTCCACGGCCATCATTGCCGTCGCGCTGCTTCCGCTCTTCACGATGACCGGTGTTTCAGGCGTTATTTTCTCGCCGATGGCGCACATGGATGCATTTGCGATCGGCGGCGCGATCCTCCTCGCGCTGACACTGAGCCCCGTGCTCGCTTCACGCTTGATGAAGCCGGGGCTCGAAGAAAAAGACAGCTTCGTGATGCGGCACCTGCAGAACATCTATCGGCCGCTCTGCGAGGTCACGCTCTCACGTCCGAAGATCGCCGTCGCGCTCACCGTCGTTCTCGCAGGTGCGTGCTTCGGACTTTTTCCGTTCTTGGGCGGCGAGTTCATGCCGAAGCTCGAAGAGGGAAATATCTGGGTTCGCGCGACTCTGCCTACTTCGATCTCGCTCGACGAATCGGGAAAGATCGTTGGTCGTATGCGCGACATCATTCGCGGCTGCCCGGACGATCCGAAGGCGCCTTGCGATCATCCCACGCATCCCGAGGTCGAGACCGTCGTCTCGCAAAACGGGCGCCCCGACGACGGCACCGACGTCTCTGGTTTTCAGAACATCGAGCTCTTCGCGCCGCTCGCGCCCTTCGAGACGTGGACGCGCGGCATGACGAAAGAGAAGCTCACCGATCAGCTTTCACGTGAGCTGTCCGAGGCGTTTCCGGGCGTTGTCTTCAATTTTTCGCAATTGATCAGCGACAACGTCGAAGAAGCGTTGTCGGGCGTCAAAGGCGAAAACTCGGTGAAAGTCATCGGCACCGATCTCAAGACGAACGAAAAAAACGCCGACGAGATCCTCGACGCGATGGGGCATGTGAACGGCGTCAAAGACCTCGGCATGTTCCATTCGCTTGGACAGCCCAGCGTCAAAATCACGCCCGATCGCATCGCGTGCGCGCGGTATGGGCTCAACACCGGCGACGTCGAATCGGTGGTCGAAGCGGCCATCGGTGGCAAGGCAGTGACGCAAGTGTTCGAGGGCGAAAAACATTTCGATCTCACCGTGCGTTGGCTCGAGCCTTACCGAAAATCACTCGAGGACATTCGCGAGCTCACGGTCCCGACGCCCAGCGGAGCAGTCGTGCCGCTCGGACAAATCGCGAGCGTCGGCTTGGAAGACGGGCCGTCGGTGATTTTCCGCGAAGACGGGCGTCGTTACGTTCCCGTGAAATTTTCGGTGCGCGGACGCGACCTCACGTCGACCATCGCTGACGCAAAAAAGAAAATCGGCGACCGCGTTCACCTTCCTTACGACTCACATCTCGAGTGGGGCGGCGAGTTCAACGAGCTCAACGACGCAGTTGGCCGGCTCGCGTTCGTGATTCCGTTGACTCTGCTCTTGATCGGACTGCTCGTCTTCGCGGCGGTGAAAAATGTGGCCGACACCATCATCGTTCTGATTTCGATTCCGGTGGCGTGCGCGGGCGGCGTCATTGCGCTCCTCATCACGGGATTGAATTTTTCGGTCTCCGCGGCGATGGGCTTCATCTTCATTTTCGGCATCGC
>JBDTFL010000566.1:0-9192 GCA_039937955.1 Polyangiaceae bacterium
ACTTGCGAGCGATCTAAGTGTTTCGATCGAGCGGCGCTCTCAAGGCTTAGGGCAGGTGAACCGGTCCCTCGGTTCCGCCATGACACGTGCCCTTCTGATTGCAGCCGCCCTGCGTTGAGCCTGTCAGTGGGTCGGGCATCTGCTGCACGGTAGCGGCGTTTCGGACACCGACCTTCGCACCCGGGTTGATTTGACCGGTCGCCTCGAAGAAGAAGTTTCCGTGCTGATCCGTGTAGGTCGACATCACGGATGCATCCGTATTGAGGATGAGCACTTGAACGTTGTTCGCGCCTGCGTCGCCAGCGCCGACCACCGTGCCGCCGAAAACGAACGGCGTGGTTGCGTCTGTCTCGTGGCAGCTCAAACAATCCATGCCGGCCGGGTCGGTCGTTCCGAAAAGCTTCATGTGATTGGCTTGGTCGGTGCTCGGGCCGGACGTGCTGATGTAAGCCGGCTGTCCGTCGAAAATGCTCGCGGGCGGAGCCGGACCAGTCTCGCCAGTCGCTGCGTCGCCAATCGCGATGACGCCGGAATCCGTTTTGATTTTGGCGGGATTGGTTGAAAAAATGACCAGTCCTGGATCGGGCGCGCTACACGCGGAGCTCGCAGCGCATGCGGCCGAAATCGCCAAAATTCCCGGAAAAATAACGTGTCGAAGCGTCATGGTCACTCACGGATCCAACGAAGAGGAAGCCCTCGTAACATTTGTTGCAAGCGACGCGCCCGTACGGGAGATCGCGACCCCTTGCGCGTGGCCTGCAGGGATGTGCAGGAATTGCGTCTAAATCGCCGGGAGCTCTCCCGATGCCTTGTTTTCAGACGTATCCGTGGGTGGTGCGCCGCTTGCTGAAGTAAGAGGAGTAAAGGCGGTTCATGGCAAAGCTCTCCGACACGATGTTACGCGACGTGCACGACTACTGGCGTGCCGCCAATTACCTCACCGTCGGGCAGATTTTCTTGCTCGCCAATCCGATGCTTCGCGAGCCGCTTCGCACCGAGCACATCAAGCCGCGTCTGCTCGGTCATTGGGGAACGTCGCCGGGATTGAGCTTCATCTACGCGCACCTCCAGCGCGTGATTCGCGAGCGCGACGTGAACGTCGTCTACCTCGCCGGCCCTGGCCACGGTGGGCCGGCGATGCTCGCGAATGTCTACCTCGAAGGTGCGTACACGGAGGTCTATCCAGAGATCACGCAGGACGCGAAAGGGATGAATCGTCTATTTAGACAATTCTCGACGCCGGGCGGCGTGCCCAGTCACGTTGGCCCAACCACACCTGGTTCGATTCACGAAGGCGGCGAGCTTGGCTATGTGCTCACGCACGCGTTCGGTGCGGTGTTCGACAATCCGGATCTCGTTGCAGTCGCGGTCGTCGGCGATGGTGAGGCAGAGACCGGACCGCTCGAGGGATCGTGGAAAGGCATTAAGTTCGTCGACCCTAAGCACGACGGTGCCGTTCTCCCGATCCTACACCTTAATGGTTACAAAATTTCTGGGCCGACGGTGCTCGGCCGCACGACCGATGAGAAGCTGCGCAGTCTATTTGTCGGCCACGGCTACGATCCGATCTTCGTCGAAGGGAGCGATCCGGTGCACGTGCATCACGCGCTCGCAAATGCCCTAAATACGAGCTTCGATCGCATTTCAGAAATTCAGCGCTCTGCTCGCGGCGGCGCGTTGCTCGGCGATATTGCGTGGCCGCTCATCGTCTTCCGTACGCCTAAGGGGTGGACCGGGCCGAAGGAGCTCGACGGCCTTCCGATCGAAGGGACGTTTCGTTCGCATCAAGTACCGCTTCCTGCGGTACGCACGGATCCGAAGCAGCTCGCAATGCTCGAGTCGTGGATGAAGAGCTATCGACCCGACGAGTTGTTCGATTCGGAAGGGAAGCTCATCGCTCGCCTCCAAGCCTTCTGCGCAAAGGGGACGCGGCGCATGGGGGCGAATCCAAATGCCAACGGCGGAAAATCGCTGGCGCTCGAGATCCCTAAGATCGACGATTACCAAGTTCGGGTCGATGCTCCCGGAAAGGTGCACCACGAATCGACGCGTGCGCTGGGCGAGCTCCTTCGCGATGTCTACGCCAAGAACCCGACGACGTTTCGTCTCTTCTGTCCGGACGAAACGAACTCCAATCGACTCGGCGCGGTATTCGAGGTGGAAAATCGGTGCTCGGCAGAAGCAGTGAATGCTGCCGACGATCATGTGACGCACTCAGGACGCGTGATGGAAGTATTGAGCGAGCACAACTGCGAAGGATGGCTCGAAGGTTATCTCCTCACGGGTCGTCACGGCCTCTTCGCGACCTACGAAGCATTTGCGCTCGTGGTCGCATCGATGACTACGCAACACGCAAAATGGCTTGAAATGTGCGGCGCGTTGCCGTGGCGTACGCCGATCCCGTCGCTCAATATTTTGCTGACCTCGACGTGTTGGCGCAACGATCACAACGGTTTCAGTCATCAAGGTCCTGGCTTCATGGACACGATCGTGTCGAAGAAAGGGACCGTCGCCCGCGTGTACTTGCCGCCGGATGCGAACTGTCTCTTGTCGGTTTCAGAGCATTGCCTGAGTAGTCACAGCTACGTGAACCTCATCATCATCGACAAACAGCCCGAGCTTCAGTGGCTCAATCTCGAGCAGGCGCGTGCGCATTGCGCGCTCGGGGCATCGACGTGGGACTGGGCGAGCAATTGTGGAAGCGAGGATCCAGATATCGTCCTTGCGTGTGCGGGCGACACCGCGACGCTCGAGACGATCGCAGCTGCAGCGTTCCTTCGGGAGCATACGCCCGATCTTAGGGTTCGCGTCGTCAACGTCGTCGATCTCATGACGCTATGCTCTCCGAGCGAGCATCCACACGGGATGAGCGAAGAACGCTTCGGCGCGCTCTTTACCGAAGAGACCGACGTCATATTTGCGTTTCACGGATATCCTGGCGCTGTGCACCCGCTCCTGCACGGTCGTCCAAGTGCACATCGCTTCCACGTTCGCGGGTATCAAGAAGAGGGGACGACGACGACGCCCTTCGACATGGTCGTGAAGAATCACACGAGTCGTTTTCATCTCGCGCTCGAAGCGCTGAAACGTGCGCCGCGTCGCCCACGTGACGCGAAACGCGCGGAGGACCTCTGCGGAGAAATGTTGGAGCGTCATCGCGGGTACGTGCTCGAGCATTTCGAGGATCTGCCGGAAGTGCGGGATTTCAGCTGGGATCCGTGATGTCGAAGACCGCGCTCTCGATCAACTGCGGCTCCTCGTCGGTGAAGTACGCCGTATTCGATGTCGCTGACGAGGAGAAGCTCGTCGAGCGCCGCACGATTCGCAGTGTCGAAAAACACGCGGACGCCGTATTCCAACTGCTAAGCGACCTGTCGGCGCGCGGTGTTCACCCGGACGTCGTCGGTCATCGGATCGTTCAGGGTGGTGCTGACCTCACGCGTCCGACTCGCATCAACGATGAGGTGTTAAGGCATTTGGAAAGCCTCACACCGCTTGCGCCTCTCCATCTTCCGAGCGAGATCGCTGCCATTCGCGCAGTTACTGAACGATTGCCGAACACGCCACAGGTCGCTTGCTTCGATACCGCTTTTCACAGTGCGATGCCCGAAGTCGCGCGACGCTATCCACTTCCAGCATCACTCCTGGGAACCCGCGTGCGTCGCTACGGATTCCATGGGCTCTCGTACGAGTTCATCGTGTCCGCACTGGGGAAGGAGCTTCGCCCGCACACGATCGTTGCGCACCTTGGGAGCGGCGCCAGTATGGCAGCGATCCTCAATGGTAAGAGTGTAGATACGACCATGGGATTTACCCCGACCGGAGGACTGGTCATGGGTACGCGGCCAGGCGATCTCGATCCGGCCCTTGTCCTCTATCTTTTGGGTCAAGGCACGACGGCGCCAGCGCTCGACAGGATCCTCCAACACGAATCCGGTCTGCGGGCGCTCAGCGAGCGAACGTCGGACATGAGCGAGCTGCTGCGGATTCGTGATTCGGACGAACGAGCGAGCTTCGCGATCGATGCCTTTTGTTCGAGCGCGCGACAATGGATTGGTGCGCTTGCCGCCGTGCTAGGCGGTGTCGACGCGCTCGTGTTCACCGGTGGCATCGGCGAGAATGCGTGGCAAGTGCGCGCGCAAATCGCAAAAGGGCTCGCTCATCTAGGTATCGAGATCGACGCGACGGCTAACGAGCGCAACGCGACGGGATGCATTAGCTCGGGCGCCTGCGACGTTCGGGTGATTCGTACCGACGAAGAGCGCATGGTGGCGCGCCACGCAATCGCATTGCTCTGAGATCGGACTAGCGAGGTTGCGCAACAATTCTTCAATCAGAACGAGGTCGTTGATGTGAGTGATGTTAAGCCTCGCTTACGCAGCATAAGCGCGCGTGGTCGATGTAAATGCGGCGGGGCTCGGCAAGCCTGCTCTCGAAAACGCGTGGTCCAGCGCCTCCACGGATCCGTAACCGACGTGCGCGGCGACGACCTTTGGCGTGGCCTCACGATGCGAAAGAAAAATCGAGGCAGTCACTAAGCGATAGAGGTCCCGCCCGTGTCGCCATTGCTCCACGCTTCGACCGATGATGCCATGACTTGCATTGAGCGATGCAATGCGACGTGTGAGCGTGCGTCGTGACACGCGAAGCTGCGTTTCGAGATCGATCAACATCGGCGCCTGCGCGAGGCGGACGATGACGTGATCCAATTCGTGCATGAAGAGTTGATCCTCGTGCGTCGATGGCGGCACGAGCCGAGCGCTCGTCGGATCCACTGGAACGCCCTCCGAAGCGAGCGCGGTCAGCGCATTTTCTAAAGGGGCAACCAGCGCCTCTCCCGATCCGGCTTCACGAGTCGCATTGGCGAGTGCGTGCATGCTTGCACGTGAGCGATGTGAGAGGCGCACGCGCGAAGGCGGTGCGAGTCGGCCGGTGTCACCGAAGGTGCCGGGGTCCCATTCGATTTCGAGAGCATCGCTGTCTGCGCCGCGGCTCGCGAACACCTCACCTTCGCGAACGATGAACGCGTCGCCGGCCCGAACGTCGACCACCTCATCGCCGATGACGACGCGCGCCGAGCCTTCGAGCATCACGGTCACGTGGCGTCGCGAACGCGCGCGATCGAGTCGAAGAGGAACGCGCGTTCGATGCTCATCTTGCAGAAGCTCGCGCATCGTCACGCGCCTAATGAGAAAGGACTGTGTGAGCGCGCGGTCCATCCGCAAGATTGAATTTGCGAACGGCGGATTTTGAATGCGATGCGAGACGAGCACTCTCCGCGTGGTGCACGCCGCGTGCCGCCATCGATCGCTGGAAAAATCCGATGCGTGTCAATGACGCGTTCACAAATTGGCGGCTCGAAGCGCGTTCACGACGGCGAGCATGATGACGTTTGGGTCGGAGCCGTCTTTGTTCACGATGGCGGAGATGGTCCATCCGCGATCCGGAAAATAGAAAGCGAGCGAGTGAAATCCGGGAATGTCGCCGCCGTGTCCATATGCCGTACCGTTGCCAGTGGTCGACGCGTCGAGAATCTCGAGCGCAAGCCCATACGTCTCTCCTGCGCCCGGACCTTCGTCGACCCCGTTCAGTAAATCGCCCTTCAACGTCGGCGTCTCGTCGCCCGATGCATAACGGCGCATCCAACGCGTGAGCTCGGCCGGCGTCGTGGCAATGGCGCCATCTGCCCACGCGCCGAAGCGCCCAGTGGTTAGCGTCTTTCCACTCGCTGAAAACGACGGCGCAATGGTGCCCTCCACCGTGTCCTCACCATCGAAGTAAGTCGCCGAAAATCCGTTCGGCGTGAGGACGTCATCGTGAATGAGCTTTCCGATCGGCGCATTGCCCAGCTTCTGCGCGATGAGCCCGAGCGCAATGAAATTCGTATTCGAATAATCCCACGACGTTCCCGGTGCGAACTCCGCCGGATGCGACGCGGAGATCGCGATGCGCTGTTCGGGGGTCCAATCGAGATGCGTCAGGAAACCAGGATCCTGCGTGTAGTCGAAGAGCCCGCTCGTGTGATCGAGCAGCATCCGAACGGTGATGCTCGTGTCGTTCGGTATGCCGAGTGCAAACTGCGCAATCGTGTCGTCGAGCTTCACGGCGCCAGCTTCCACGAAGTGGAGGATCACCGCCGACACATACGTCTTCGTGATGCTCGCGATGCGCACGCGATCATCGGCACCGATGTTCGAAGGTCCAGACGCATAGAACGACATCGGACACGTGTTCGTCGTGACACCAACGATCGCATCGGAGCTCTTCGCATTCACACGCGCTGTGTCGACCGCGGGCGCGATCACTTCGACGAGCGCATCACAAGCCACTGTCGTCGGATCTCCAGCATCGGCCGCGCCAGCGTCGGAGGTCGTCGCGTTCGACGAATTCGTGCTCGACGACGAGCACCCGAGGAACAAGAATCCAGCGAGAAAAAAACGCTTTACATACATGTGACGTTTCGTACCGCGAGCCTCGCGCGGGAACCACTGATACGAGAGGCCACTCTCTGGATGCGCGATCTAACGCGAACGGCCGCTCAATTGCGCGGCCTGCACTTAGGTGCGTCGGGTGACGGCGCGCTCATCACTTGGCAGTTGCACCGTCCTTTTCTTGCGGCCTCTCGAGCTTTTTTAGCGCACAAGACCGACGCACCTAAGCTTAGGTGCTACTCGAGAAGCCCGCGCAGCGTTTCGAGATCGGTCTCGATGAGCTTCGCATCGTGCTCGAACGCTTCGTCGTTCTCATGCCCGCGCCGGTAGAGTGTAAAGACCACCTCGCTCCCATCGTCGTTCTTCAAGACGCGGAGCGGATTGTGGAAGCTCTCGCCATTCGGCAGGATCACGTCGTGATCGAACACGCCGAAATCATTTTGCGGAGCGAATCGAACTTCGACTTTTCCCATCGGTGAGTCCGAAATCCATTTTCCATTTTCCTCATGCAGGCCAGCGCTCAAGCCAGCGGCCCACTTGGGCAAGTTTCGTTTGTCGTCGAGAAACGCGGACACTATTGCAGGCGTTTTTGCGATGGATCGTGAGATGTGACGGACCGGCCAGCTCATTGGAGCCTCACTTTTCGGATAGACGATAGCTCGGGCCGGGCGTTGACGCCGACTCCCACAGCACGAACCGCCGAACCCTTCGGCGATGTAATGCTCGCGAAAGCTTACGGAAGGTTGCCGGTCGCATTGTGACTCTTGTCCCCGCTCACGGAGACCGAAACGGAGTCAGACCATGCAGACCATTCCCCAATCTCAGCCGCAATCCAGCTCGGAAAGCGGCGCATTTCCGCAACGCCAGCGATCGCCGATGCCGGTGCGCGGCACCCATCCGACCATTCAAGCGATCGAGGACGATGTCGCGCTCCACTCGACATGGGTCGTGCCGCTTCAGCAAGAAATCGGACGCGTCATCGTCGGGCAACACGCGCTCGTCGAACGTTTGCTCGTCGGCCTGCTCAGCAATGGGCACATTCTGCTTGAAGGCGTTCCGGGACTCGCGAAGACGCTCGTTCTGAAAACGTTGGCAGGTGCGATCAAAGCGGATTTTCGGCGCGTGCAATTCACGCCCGACATGTTGCCGGCCGACATCGTGGGCACGCTGATCTACAACCCGCGTGACGGGGGCTTCGTCACCAAGCGCGGTCCGGTGTTTTCGAATTTGGTCTTAGCGGACGAGATCAATCGCGCGCCGGCGAAGGTGCAGAGCGCGCTGCTCGAGGCGATGCAAGAGCGGCAAGTGACGCTCGGCGAAGAGACGTATCCGCTGCCCGATCCGTTTTTGGTGATGGCGACGCAAAATCCGATCGAGCAAGAAGGCACCTATCCTTTGCCCGAAGCGCAGGTCGACCGCTTCATGATGAAGCTGTCGGTCGGCTATCCGAATCGCACTGAGGAGCGCGCGATTTTGGATGCGATGGCCACGAGCAATCCGCAGCTGAAAGTTCAGCCGGTCGTGAATGTGGCCGAAATTACCGAGGCTCGTCACGTCGTCAACCGTGTGTACGTCGACGACCGCGTGAAAGATTACGTCGTCGATCTGATCAGCGCGACGCGCACGCCGGAGATGTACGGCCTCAACATCGGCCCGTTCATCCAGTACGGCGCATCCCCGCGCGCGACCATCAACCTCACGCTCGCCGCGAAGGCTTACGCATTCTTGCACGGCCGCGGCTACGTCACGCCGCTCGACGTGAAGCTGCTCGCGCCCGACGTGCTTCGTCATCGACTTGCGGTGACCTACGAAGCGGAAGCCGAGGGCATGACGTCCGAGCTGCTCGTGCAAAAAATCCTCGAAGCCATCCCGGTTCCTTGAGCCGAAGAAACGGAGACGACCATGGACCAACTTCAAATGCGCGAGATGGTGGCGAAGGTGAAGCAGATCGAAATTCGCACGCGTCGCCTCGTGAACGACTCAGTTGCAGGTCACTACCATTCGGTGTTTCGCGGACGCGGGATCGATTTCGACGAGGTGCGCGAGTACGTGCCCGGCGACGAGGTCCGCACCATCGATTGGAACGTGACCGCGCGTGCCGGACATCCCTACGTGAAAAAATTCCGAGAGGATCGCGAGCTCACGATTTTGCTTTTGGTGGATGTGAGTGGCTCGTTCGATTTCGGATCGACGGCCAAGAGCAAACGCGAAATGGCCGCCGAGCTCGCGAGCGTGCTCGCGCTCTCAGCGACACGAAACAACGACAAAATAGGGCTAATTCTCTTCAGCGACCGGATCGAGAAATACATTCCGCCGAAGAAAGGCCGCGCGCACGTGCTGCGCGTGGTGCGTGAAATTCTCGGCGCCGAGCCGAAAGGTCGCGGCACCAACGTCGTCGAAGCGCTGCGTTTCGCGAGCACGATGACGCGTCGCCGATCGGTATTGTTTCTGCTCAGCGATTTCGAATCGAAGGCCGACAAGCTCGCCGACCAACCCGGACTTCGAGATGCCGTTCGTCTCACGCAGCGTCGTCACGACTTGGTGGCGTTGCACGTGTTCGATCCGCGCGAGATGAGCTTGCCCAACGTCGGCATCATCACCCTCGAGGATGCGGAGACCGGCGAGCTGGTGGAGCTCGACACCGGAAATAAAAAACTGCGCGATCGTTTTGCGGAGCTCGCTACTGCGCGAAGGCTCGACACGGTGCGCACGCTGCGCCGCGAAGGCGTGGACTGTTTGGAGCTCGACACCGCGCTCCCGT
>JBDTFL010000567.1:0-7274 GCA_039937955.1 Polyangiaceae bacterium
ACAGCAAATTGTCGCGATGGGACGGGCTCGCGTCGAGTGATCGCGCGGCACCTCGCGCGCTTTCGGCGTGCGCGACATTTTCGCCGACGATGCGTGCCGAGAGATTGGCGTTCTCGAATCGCGCGACCGGATCACCGTCGCCGGCGTCGTGCGCGAGATTTTTCGTGGCCATCATTACGCGGGCATGAGCACGCGCGACGGCATCGAGACGATCGTCGCGGGTGAGCGGATCGAGGCGATTTTGGCTGCGAAATGCTTGTATCATGCATGTTATTGCGGAGGTCGGATCAGCGCTGGCACATGCGTCTTCGCTGGTCGCTTCGGCGTTTGCGACGGGTGATGAAGGTGCGTCGGCGGTGATACGCGCTTCGAGAACCGGACGCGGTCCCCCTTCGACGTCGGCGACGATTTGTACGGTGAAGGTGCCGGAGCGATCCGGAGCAAACCGCGCGAGCACGCGACCGCTATCGAAGCTGGCGAGCAGTCTTCGTGTCGAGCCGTCGGGCTCGATGATGACCGCGCGTGCGTCGGCGGCGGAGACCAGCAAATGCGATTCGACCGTGATCCACGAGCCGACATGCGAATGCATCGGAAGCGGCGCGAGATTGGCCAGTGCGTCAACTTCGACGACGGCAATGACCATCTCACTTTTTTTATTTTTTCCGCGTGCAACTCCACATCGACGCGTGCCGCTTGCGTGCTCTTGCGCGAGCCATTTGGAGAGAGCTGCATCCAATGACGTTTCGTTTTCTGCGCTCGCCACCCATGCGCGCGGCCACACGTAAGGCGCACCATTGTCGCGCAGTACGTTCGTGAGCGCCGCTTGATCGAGGCCAGGTAAGTCGTCGATGCGACGAGACGCAAGCACGCGCGCGACTTTGTCGAGCCCGCCGTCGACGCCGCCGCATGCATCGCGAAGCTTGACGTCGTCCGAGATTGACGCGCTCCCCGCCGCTTGCGCGATCGCAGAATCAGCCGATAAAATGGCTGCAATTGCGATCGCGGCGAAAACGACTCTCACCTCGACAAAGTACGAGGCTACGCGTGCGAAGTCACTTTTGCTTCAGGCTGGAGTGCGCGCGCGCTGGTGGAAGAGGAATGTTTTTCTTCGCGAGCGCAAACCCTACGCGAACGCCGAGCAGAAAGCCTGCGGCGATCGCGAGGGCCGTGAACAGCATCAGTTGATTTGGAAGCTCTTGCCGACCTTCACGTCGCCGCCGCTGAATGCCGGAACGTGTGCCGCGCGGAATTTCGCAGCGACGCATCCGCCGACGCTGGAGCCCGCGAACGGAGCCGCATCGACGTCGACCGCTTTCACGTTTCCGCTCGGTGAGAAGGTGATTTGTGCATGGCCAGACCCCGTGGGGCCGTCGCCTTTCTTGCAGCTGCCGAGTGAGCTCGCAATTCCGCCGAGCGAGCCTGCCGCCGCGCCGCGATCGAACGGTGCAGTTCCGCCACCGCCGCCGCCGCCACCACCGCCGGTCGGTTTCACGCCCGGAGAAGCTGCGTTCATGGCGCTCATCAAATCCGTACCGCCACCGCCACCGCCACCGCCGCCGGTTGCCGGAGGCGTCGAGGGCGTATCGGTGTGCGTCGTCGTATGGCTTCCGCCGCCACCACCACCACCACCGTGCGTGGCGGGCGGCGTGTTGTTTTGCGCGACTGCACCAGTACCAGGTGGGAGTGCTCCACCAGTCGTCGGTGCTGCGCTCGCCGTTGCGGCGCCTGTGTTTGCTGCCACCGCCGAAGAATCAGTCGGTGCTGCGGTTCCGCCTGCTGCTGCCGATCCGGAGAGCGCTTCGCGTCCGCCCGCTGTCGGATCTTCGATCTTCGGGGTGCGCGTGACGAAGTAAATCACGATGCCCATGAAGAGAAGGATGATCACGCCGAATCCGCCGATGATCATCATCAGCATTTTCTTTTGTTTGTCGGCGACGGGAGTTCCGCCATCCGTGACGTCTGCGCCCGCGAGCGGCGGCGCGAGGATCGGCGCGGCGAGCGGTGCGTTGAATGCGCCACCGCCGCCGAGATTCATGATGTCGTCGACGTGATCTCTTTTCTTGCCGGTGTCGGCGGCCATCGACGAGCTGAGCGCCCGAATGTCGATGAGCCCCGAGCCATCGGCCGTCGGTTTTTCTTTTTCGACTTTCGGTCCGCTCGACGTGAGCGCATTAAGCGAGAAAAGAACGCTGTTTTCGTTTCGTTGACCGGTGAGCTTTCCGGGCTCTTCGTTGGCGGCCGCGTGATTTCCGCCACCCGAACCAGAGGGGGCGCTCGTCATCACGTCGTCTTCTCCGCCCGCGGTTGCTGCACCGCCGAAGAGATCTGCGCCCCCTGCTCGACCACCGACACGTCGTGCGGCGGGAGGTGACGACGGTGACGGTGCCGGAGCTGCGCCACCACTGAAGAGTGATGCGCCATTTCCGTTGGACTCGGCGTGACCGCTGCCCATTCCGGAAAAAATGCCGCCCATCTGTTCGCGCTGAAGCGGGACGGTTGCCTGGTCGTCGGAGCCACGCATGCTGAGCGGAGCGAAATCTGCGCCGCCCGCATCTGCAGCATTGGAACCGCTGCTCACGGCTTGATAGAGCTCGTCGATCTCGCGGAGCGGCAGCCAATCGGCCATGCCGTCTTTCCAGCAAAATGTTTCGTCGGTGACGACGCCGCCGCGATAGCCGTCGATGATCTCTTCCGAGGTCATCGTTCGTTGATCGCCTTCTGCAACGTTGACCGTCCACTCGCTTCCGCCTTCACCGGCGGGCAGCGGGTTCGTCGCTTCGGGATCGTTGCCGTTGATCACGATGGTCGCGCCGCATTTTTTGCAACGGATCTTGACGATCTTGCCGACGACTTTTTCGTCCGCGATGGTGTACTTGGCCTGGCACGACTGACACGCAATCTTCAACTTAACCTCCGGAGAACACCCAAAATGCGCGGGCCAAAAATGCCCAGGCTACACCGCTCGACACGCGCGAATCCGTTAGGCCAAAGTATAGCGGCCAAAAACAAGCCTGATCAAGGAAGCCACATTTAATTCGATTGGCGGCTGTTCGTTCAGGGGTTGTTGCGGCCTCATGGCCGATTGTTTTTCTACGTGTTCGACACGCATACGATTTGAAATCATGGCTCGACTTTGCGAATGGGTGCGATACCCACTCAGTTGAGCAGTACGAGCGCGGTGCCATCTTTCCCGCAAAAAGAAGCCGATCCGTCGAATCGGTCGCCGCAAGTTGGGCAGATTTTGCCGCGTGTGGGTGCGACCGAGGTGCCGCCGCCGCGCATGGCATAGGGGACGAGCTCTTCGCCGTCGTCGGGGCAGACCTTTATTGAAGCGTCGAACCCGCGTTTGCACGCCGGACAAATGCCGCCGGCCGGACCCGAGAGAATTGCTTCGTTTCCGGCAACCGCAATGAGCTTGCTGCCGTCGCTTGGGCAATACGTCGAGCCGAACGGAAATTCGCGATGACACGCCGGACACGCCATCGCTTGCTCGCGTGTGGCCTCCGCTTGTTGTTCTTTTGCGGCGACGGTTGCGCGTTCGACGCTCTCTTCGTGTGCGCGCATCGCGGCGGCATGCTCGGCGACCTTTTCGCGTTGGCGTTCTTCCGCTTCTTGCACGCGCGCTTGATGTCGAGCCTCGGCGTCGCGTTCGATCGCCGTCGCCTTTCGGGAGCGTCGCAAGCCCACCAACATGAGCAAAAACAAAAATCCGCTCATCAACCCCACGACGATCAAAAATATTTTCTTGCGATGCGCCGCTTCGCCGACCGCGTTCGCGTCTTGTCCGCCGAGCGAGCCGGTAGCGATACTGACGACGGCCGCCTCGTCACTCTGCCCGGACGCGTTCAATCCGGATTGCGCAAGCAGTGCGTCGTAGTCGGCGACCGAGCTCACTTGCACGGACACGCGCGTGCTCTTTCCGGCGGCGGTTATCGTTATGTCGCTCTCGCCTTCGGTGGCGTCGGCGAGCACCGTCACGTTTCCGTGATCATCCACGGAAAGCCTATTTTTCCCGTCTGCGGAGGGCACCACCGACCATTGCGTCGGTGTGCTCGTCGCACAACCGTTGGCGTCGCGAACACTCGCTTGAAACGCAAAGCTCTCTCCGGTTCGCAGAATTTTTTTCGACGGCCGCACCTCGAGTCGCGCCGGATCACCAGGCGACGCACACGCATTCGTGTTTGTCGGTTGTGCAGCTTGCGTGGGTTGCGGAGGCGGCGGTTGCGTGGTCGATGCGGCCGCTCCGGCTTGCAGCATGTCGTAGCTGCGCGTGCGCGAAATATCCGCGACGCACTTTCCTTCTTTGAGCGTCACCTCGTAACGACCCGTCTCTTGCAGCTCGATGTGCGTGTCGCTCGTCGCCGTGACGCGCGTTTGCATCAGCGCATAACGTGGATCACTCGGCGGCGTCGTGCAGCGCGTCTGCCATGAACGACCTGACGGATCGCGCGAATGTGCGTCGCGCGCGAGCGTGGGCATCGGGTCGTAACACTGGTTCGTTTTGAAGACGCGACCGCCTCCTATAAAGGAGAGCTCGTCGCCCTCTTCGCGCACCGTGATCGTTTCGCCACCGCCGGTGGACATCGAAACGGGAGGTGGCCCACAGCCCGGAAGCCACTGCTGAACCGTGTATTGCTCACGTAATGGTCCCTGTTTCCATTGCCCGTCAAAGTCTGCGTTCGCACTCGTCGTCCAGGTGAACAACACCGTAAACAACGCAAATACCGCCAAAAATACGGGCAATTGCGATTTGCGAAACACGACGGGCATTTGAGGCGTGGTCAGCTTATCGAAAAACAAGCCAAGCTACGCTTTCCCTGAACTTGGCTCGAACGCCGAGAATGTGCGCCAATTATGTTAGGGTTCCGCGTAACCCTGCCGGGGTCTTTCGCCATGCGCAAAAAAGCATCGTTACCATTGAGTCGTTGGGGTGTTTCTTTCGTGGTTGCTGCTGCGAGCGCGCTCGGATTTTCGAGCGAGGCATCCGCACAGAACGCCGTGCCGAACAACAACGGGAGCGGTCTCGACACGCACCTCTTTCGGCCCGCGGTGGACTCCAAGGGTCTTTTCACGACCAACGGCTCCGACATTCTTGGCGACGGCGAGATCAGCTTCGGGTTGGTCATCGATTATGGTCGCGATCTGCTCCGGGTGAACAATCCCGGTCAGCAAACCCCGCAACTGATCAACAACTCGTTTCAAGGAACGTTTCAATTCAACTACGGGCTTTTGAATCAGCTCGTTTTGGGAGTCGATCTTCCGTTCAACTTGATGGCAGGCGACGCACCCGGAAATCAAACGGGCGGCGGCGCGGAGCCTGGTTGGTCGAATAATCAGCTCGATTCGCAGACGCTGGGCTACGTCGCGCTCCACGCAAAATGGCGTCTCACGCGCGTCGAGCACGGCCTCGGCCTCGCGCTCGTCGGGCAAGTCGGCGTTCCGCTGACGAACGCGCCGCGAAATGCCGGCGCTGATCCGGGCGTGTGGGCATGGCCGCAAGCGGTCATCGAAAAACGATTCGGGTCCACCGGCGCACTGCGGCTCGCAGCGAACGGCGGCATTCGCCTGCACGGATCGAGCGGCACCGTTCTTCCTCTCGAAAACGGAATCTACAAAGACGGCTCGCTCCTCACGTACGGCGGCGGCGCATCGCTCCGCGTTTTGGAGCCTCTCGATCTCGTCGCCGAAACGTACGCGTCGTATTTGCTCAGCGATGCCGACGCGGCAGTGAAGCCCTCGAATGAGGTCGTCGGCGGCATCAAATTATTCATCGAGCGCAATTCGTATTTGATGCTCGGCGCTGGCCCTCGCTACACGAACGGCTTCGAAGCCGCTGATTTCAGGGCTTTCATCGGCTTCATCTTCGAGCCTTCGATCGGCGACCGCGACGGCGACGGCATCAAAGACGACCTCGACAAGTGCCCCGACGATCCCGAAGATCGCGACGGTTTCAAAGACGAGGATGGCTGTCCGGATCCTGACAACGACAACGACGGCACGCTCGACGTCGACGACCGCTGCCCGGACGTTCCCGGTCCGAAAGAAACGTTCGGCTGCCCGTCGACCAAAGACGGCGACCGAGACGGCGACGGCATTCCGGACTCGAAGGACAAGTGCCCCGATCAACCGGAAGACAAAGACGGCTTCCAAGATTCGGACGGCTGCCCCGATCCCGACAACGACATGGACGGCATTCCGGACAAGATGGACGCTTGCCCGAACGATCCGGAAGACAAAGACGGCTTCCAAGACGAAGACGGCTGCCCGGATCCGGACAACGATCACGACGGCATCCCCGACGTGCGCGACAAATGTCCGAACGAGCCCGAGACCTTCAACGGCTTCGAAGACGAAGACGGTTGCCCGGACAAAGGCATGGTCATGATCAGCGACAACGACATCAAGATCTTGAAGAAGGTTCAGTTCAAGACCGGATCCGCGGAGATTTTGCCGGCTTCGAACGAGATCCTCGATGCGGTGGCAACGACGCTGATTCACCATCCCGAGTTCACGCTCATCGAAGTGGCAGGTCACGCCGACGAACGCGCGACCGACGCGTACAACTTAAAGCTCACGCAGGATCGCGTGAACTCGGTCATGGCGGCGCTCGCAACGCGCGGCGTTCCGCGCAACACGCTACGGGCCAAGGGCTACGGCGAATATTGTCCGGAAGATCCGGAGCACAACGAGACGGCGTGGGAAACGAATCGCCGCGTCGAGTTCAAGATCGTGAAGACCAAAGAAGGTCCGACCGGCGTCGAGCTCGGTTGCGCAAATGCATCGGCGCACGGCGTGAAGCCCGAGCCGGTCAACTGACCTCGTCGCGCAGCTGAAAATCGAGAGCTACTTCGGCGTTCCGCGGCAAGTCACCGCCGCGGAGAGCTGACACGCGATCGCGGGATCAGGCTTTTTTCCCGCTAAACGGTCACGCACGAAGTCGATGATCTCGGGAAGCGCCCACGTGCTGGCTTTCGTGTGCGTGGCGCCGGCACACTCCAAATATTGGAGCGGCATTCCTTGCGTGCACAAAGTTTGGAACGCGGCACGCTCGATCGGCGGATTGACGAGCGTGTCGGCCTCGCCGAGCACGAACAAGACTCCGTAACCAGGAAGCGCAGAAGCTTTTCGCGCGACGCTGGTGGTCGTGATTCCGTTTTGCGAAATCAAACATCCGAACGGATCGTTGGTGACAACACCAGCATCGGATTCGGCGCTCGCCAAAAGCGTCGCTGAAAATGTTTGCGCGAGCGTTTTGCCGTCGAGCAGCGTGCTTG
>JBDTFL010000568.1:0-4829 GCA_039937955.1 Polyangiaceae bacterium
CATCATCGCGTAGTCCTGCCAACCCACCAAACCGCTCACGAGGTCGCCGATCACGAAAGTGCTATTTTTCGAGGCGATTGCGCGTCCGACGCCCCCGCTGCGAATGACCTCGCCGAGCTTGATCGCGGGCATGTACGTATCGCGCGTCATCCATCCGCGCTGCGTGGGGTCGCACGAGAGATAGAGGACGCGCACGAGCATCTCGCCGTCCGCGATTTCGGGAATGGGCTCAATGGCCCATTTGAAAAACTTGTCTTCGACTTGGCCGGTGGGTCGTTCAGCCAGAAGCCAGCGGCGATTTTTCTCGTTCGACATGCGCATCACGTTAGCCCGAAGCGTCCAACATTTCTTGGAGCTTGAGCACCGTGCGCCAGTTTCTTCCGGTGCTCACGGTTTTGAGCTTCGAGTCGAGGTACGCATTGGTGATTTTCGTTTTTGCTGCGCTGGTGATGCTCAAGAAAATGTCCGCACCGCGTAGCTCGAAGAAATCGCCAGGCGATCGATTCGGATCGAGGATTTTGGCCATTTCGGCGCTCGGTCGGTCTTTGAGAAACACGACGTGCAAGCGCTCGACGTCGACGCCGGCCTTCAAAAATGGATTGTCGTTTGCGACTGCGTGAATGTCGTCGCGCGAGCGAATCACCACGGGAACCGCGAATTTGAATTTCTTCTCGACTGCTTTGGCGATGACCTCGGCGATCGTTTTGACGAGGACGGGCTTTGCGGTGAAGACGATGTTGCCGCTTTGAATGTAGTTTTTGACGTCGGTGCAGCCAGCCTTCTCGAACAGGCCGACGAGATCTTTCATGGGCAACATGTTCTTGCCGCCCACGTTGATGCCGCGCATGAGTGCGACGTAGCGATCGTCGTCGTTCTTCTTCATCGAGCTCGATCCTAGTACGGCGTCCTTTCCTCGGCCCGTGATCTTCTGCGATCGATGCTCACGTAAGAGTGAGTTAGGTTGCGGGAATGGACATCCTCTCTCCGTTTTCATTCCGCAACGGCGTGCGCTCGAAGAACCGCGTGATGCTCGCGCCGATGACCAACTCGCAGAGCCACGAAGATGGAACGTTGAGCGACGACGAGCTTCGCTGGCTCACGATGCGCGCGGACGGCGGCTTCGGAATCGTGATGACGTGCGCTGCACACGTCGGCAAAGACGGGCAGGGATGGGCAGGCGAGCTCGGTGTTTTCGACGATTCACAAATTCCGGGGCTCACCAAAATAGCCAAAAATAGCCATGATCGGGGCGCTCTCGCGTTCGCACAAATTTTCCACGGAGGATTGCGCGCCGACGAAAAAGTGAGCGGCGTGCGCCCGTGGAGCGCGAACGAAGCAGACGGCGGGCCACGCGCTGCAACCGAAGAAGACATCGCTCGCGTCATCACGCAATTCGGTGATGCTGCCGTTCGAGCTCACGAGGCCGGAATGGACGGCGTCGAAATTCATGGCGCACACGGTTACCTGCTCACGCAGTTCTTGAGCCCAATCGAAAACACGCGCGCCGATTCGTGGGGCGGCTCACTCGAAAATCGTGCGCGTCTCGTCCGCGAGGTCATGCGCGCCGTGCGTTCGCGCGTTCCGAAATCCTTCGTGGTCGGCGTTCGTCTCTCCGCCGAAGATTTCGGCAACGCCAAAGGCATGGATCTCGACGACAGCGTGACCACCGGAAAATGGCTCGCGGACGACGGCGCCGATTTCATCCACCTCTCGCTGTGGCGCGCGGAGTTCAACAGTCGCAAGCGTCCTGAAGAGCACGTGATCACGGCTTTCAAAAAAGCGTTGCCGTCCGACGTGACTATCTTCGCAGCGGGTAATATTTGGACGCGCGCCGACGCCGAAAAACTTTTGGAGCTCGGCGCAGACGGTGTCGCGCTCGGTCGTTCGGCGATCGCAAATCCGGATTGACCGCTTCGCGTCGTCGACAAAAATTGGGAACCGAAGCGCCCGCCGCTCACGGTTGCCGAGCTCGAGACGCGCGGCTTGAGCCCCACGTTTGCGGCGTACATGCGCAATTGGAAGAACTTCGTCGCCGACTGAACCTCTTCATATTTCGGCCTAAAATGGGCCTTGACGACGTATTACGTGCATCATATGATGTTCGTACGATGACCGCCAAGGCCGAACAGAAAGAGCTGTCGCACGAGACGATCATCGAGTCGGCAGCGCGGCTGGTTCGTGAGAAGGGGATCGCCGGCGCCGGCGTCGCGCAAGTGATGAAAGGCGCGGGCCTCACGGTCGGCGGTTTCTACGCGCACTTCGCATCGAAGGAAGCGCTCATCGACGAAGCGCTTCGTCGCACGGGTGCTCGCATGCGCGATCGCCTCTTCGAGAAGATCGAAGAGAAGCCCCAAGCCGACCGCGCCGAGGTGTTGCTCAAACGTTATCTGTCGGTCGGAAATCGTGATCAGACGATGATCGGATGTCCGTTGCCCGCGGTGGTCGGTGAGATTGGAGCAACTGCGCCGGAACACTCGGAGGTTCTCGCGGAGCAGATCGCGAGTCTCGCGAAGGAGATGGAAAAGCATCTTCCAGAAGAGAAAGGTGAGCTGACGCCGAAGCACCTGGCGCTCGGTTTGGTGGCGTTGATGTACGGCGGCTTGAGCTTCGCGCGTGCAGTTCGCGGAACTCCGCTGTCCGACGAAGTGCTGAAAGCGTGTCGTGCAGTAGGGAAGCGCGTTCTGACAAATAAGAAATAGCCGTATAAACAAGGCCCTTCAGGCCTTCGGAGAAATCATGAGCGAACAACTGCGTCTTCCGAAGACGACCGCACACCTCCATGCGTTGGAGGAGCTCGCACGCAACAAAGAGCCGAAGCCGCCAATCGCAAAATTGATCGGGTTCGATCTCGTGAAGATCGAGCTGGGCATCGCGGTGTTCGAAATGCAAACCGGCCCGCAGCACGCGAACCCGATGGGCACGATGCATGGCGGAATTTTCTGTGACCTCGGCGACGCGGCGATGGGCATGGCGATGGCGAGCACGCTCGAAGACGACGAGAGCTTCACGACGCTCGACCTCAACGCCAAATATTTCAAGCCGATCTGGACGACGACGCTCAAGGCCGAGGCGCGCGTCACGAAGCGCACGAAGTCGCTCGGCTTGATCGAGTGCGACATCACCGACGAGAAAGAGACGCTCGTCGCAAAGCTGTTCAGCACCTGCATGGTGCTTCGGGGAGGAGAGGCGAAAGGGCGATGACTACGGCGCGGCTTATAAGGCCGCGAGATATTTCAAAAGTGCGGCGCGTGATGCATCATCCAAATCCAAACCGAAACGGTGACCGCCCGAGCGTGCTGAATCCAGAAAATCGGTCAGCGACGAGATGCTTGCATCATGCAGCAATGGCGTTCGCGTACCGACACCACGAAGTGATGGAACCCTGTATTTTCCCGTGCCGCGTTCGAGTGAGAGGCCGAGCGTTGGGTCGGTTCCAACCTCCGCAAGCGGCACCGGATCGCCGGTAAAATTTTGCGTCGGCGAATGACACGAGCCACACGTGCTCGCGAAAATCAGCGCGCCTAGATCGGTTGCGGGAGGCGGAGAGGGGAGTGACTCGGAGAACGACCAAACATAATTCGCGAGCGCAAGTGCGACCTCACGCGGCGGACGCGAGACGCGCCGATGCGACGTGATGATCAACGTCTCGATGCGAATCGCGAGCGTCGTGAGATCGCGCTGCTTCACATTCCCGTCGTGATGCAGGTACGTGAGAAATTTCGTCGGACGAATGTCGGAGATCATCACGGGTTCTGATCCATCGGCAGTGGTCACATCCACGCGCGCAGGTCCCCAACCGAGATCCAAATTCGGATTGGTGACACCGACCGTCAGCCCATTCGCATCTTCGCGCGCGTGACAGGTCGAGCACGTCAGCGCCGTTTCACTGAGACCATTGTCGTACGTGACGTGCACCAAACCGCCGAGGCCATGCTCAGCATCGCTCCAAAAACCGGAGGCCTGCGCGACGTCTGGCGCTTCGAAGCGGTGATCGATTTCTTGCACGGGATAGCGGAAAAAAGCCTGTTTTCCGAGATCGGGATCCGAGAGGTCGAGCGGCGCGGATTCAGCCAGATGACCGTTGTGATCAATCAACGCAACGCGCGGATTCGATTCGGGCAACAGCGACCAGTCGTTCGCGTCGCCGCTGTCGTAACTCGCAAGTCGCTTCTGCGCGTAGCCGTTCGACGAATTCACGAGCGACGCCGTGAGCTCGCCTCGACGAAATGAAGCGTCGCTCAAATAAGTTCCATCGTGCGCAGCTCCTCCATTCGAGGAGCACGCAGCGAGGAGGCACGAGAAAAGGATCAGCCGGCGCATATCGTGTACTGGCAGGTCCACTTCGCGGCTTCGGTGTCGAACCCGCAAAATCCGAGACCGCCGTCCGTGCAGTCGGTGTCGTTCACGCACTCGTCTTTCGCGGTGTGGCAGTAAATACCGCCATATTCGCCGCCGTACGTGCCGCACGAGCCCAAGGAGGGTGAGCAGAATCCGCTTGGTCCGCAGTCGCCGTCGACTTTGCAATTGGATGGAACGCAGAGGTTGTACGAGCCCGGATTGACGTCACCACACGCGCAGCTGGTGCTGGCGGTCGTGCAATCGCTGCTCGATCCGCACTCGTCGTAAGTGCAATGCGGTCCGCCGTTTCCGGTGATGGTGCAGCGTCCGTTGTTGCCCGCGGTGCACTCGCTGTCGGATCCGCAGGAGCAAAATGTTCCGGCGTCGGCGTCGCACGTTTTTCCGCCGTCGTCGTCGGTCTCACCAGCAGGTCGCGTCGATCGGCACGTCGAGCCCGCGGGAAAATGTTTGAGCGGTATCACGCCGCTCGG
>JBDTFL010000569.1:0-3945 GCA_039937955.1 Polyangiaceae bacterium
CCTCGCAGGTTCCGGTGAGATCCTGCTCCCGAAGGACGTTTTTTCGACGCTCGGTGCAACGTTGTGCGACAGCCTCGAGGTTCTCGAAGAGCTCGAAGCACACGTGAAAGGCGTCGAGGGTCCGATCCCGCTCGTGCGCGTTCGTCTGAAACCGGCTACGTAGCTGTCATCATGAGCGTGGAAAAATCGGAGTCGAGCTTGCCGGAGCGCATCCGTGAGCTCTTGGAAAATCTTCGTCCGGGCGATGCTACGAGCGTCGAGAATCTGCGCGCCGTTTACGACACCGACGTGTCGTTCGAAGATCCGATCCAAAAAGTGCGCGGCGTCGAGGAGTTCATTGCGCTCAATCACCGTCTTCTCGATCGCGCAAAAGAGCTTGTTTTCACGGTCGAAAGCGCAGCGGGCACCGACGAGCAACTTTTTCTGACGTGGAAGATGCGCTGCGTCCCGAAGCTTGGCCCAAGCATCAACGTCGACGGCGCCACGCACTTGCGCGCGAAAAGCGGACGCGTCGTCTATCACCGCGACTATTGGGATTTGGGCGAGATGTTCGCGAGCGCTATTCCCGGCGGTCACACGGCGCTGCGTTTTTTGCTCAAGCCGCTCGCCTGAAGTTTCTTTCGTCGACGACTACGTGCGCCACACAGCCCGACGCCGACGATCAACGCGCCAACCATCGAGCTCCACCGATCATCCATTTTTGTAGGTGATCCGACGTTGCATCCGCCGCTGCTCGAGCTCGTCGTGCTGGTGGTCGTCGTGGCGAAACCGCCGTCTGGGAGCACGCCGCCGTCGGGATCTGCCAGCTCCGCCAAAATGCGATCGCGCACCAAATCGAGTCGCACGAACATGTCGATGGGCGTCGTCTCCGTGATGCTTTGCTCGACGGTGTCCGTGTCGACCAGCGCCACGATCGTGTGCGATCCGTCCTCGAGCTCGATGGGCCCACCCGAGTCGCCGTCTTCGCTGATGTCGGGCGTTGCTTGATAGTTGAGTGGCAACCCCAAGCTCGAAGCGTCACCGTTGATGGTGACCTCGGGGCTCACGTAGTCGTTTTGCGTGATGGTTCCGTTGAGCGCGCGGCCGACATCGACGACCTTCGTGCCTGGTGCGACTTTGGCGCTGGCGATGGTCGCGTAATGATCGATGGTGATCGGCGTATCGAGAAACACGAGGCGAACGTCGGAGCTCGTTTTCACGTCGTTCGTGTACGGCGACCAATCGCGAGAGCCGTGCGCGGTCTGCGGTTTTCCCGAGGAATCGAGCGCATTCGGTGCGAGCACATCGAAGGACGGCGTGACCGTGGGGCCGAGACTGCAATGTCCCGCGGTGAGAACTGTGGTCGGTGAAAGAAGCACGCCGGAGCAGGGGACGAAGCCGCCCGCCGTGAGCACGATGGCCTCGGGAAATGCCGTGGCTGGCGTGCCTTGCTTGATGGCGTACGCCGGCGTCGCGATTGTGAGGACCCATAAGGCCACGAAAAACGTATTGGGCTTGCCCATGCGGAGCGCGCATCCTGCTCATGTTTTGGAAAAAGCGCTACCCAGGTTGCGTTCGCCCGAGGCTGACGCCGACTCGCTCGGCGCGCGTGTCGTGCGGCGCGCGATTTCCATTCCCGGATATTTCGTCGTGTTGATGATGTGGATCGCTTTCGCGCCCGTCACGATTCCACTCGCGTTCGTGATCGATCGCGTGCGCGGTGGTCGCTCCAGCGTGTTTCGTTTGGTCATCACGATTGGTGCATTTTTCGGCTGTGAAATCGCCGGGCTTGCCATCGCCGCGTGGCTCGGCGTGAGCGGTCGCGCGCACGATCTCGAACGGAATTTCGAGCTTCAATGGTGGTGGGCAGGAACGCTTCTCGCGATCACGCAGCATCTCTTCGACATGAAAATCGAAGTGGAAGGGATCGAGCACGCGAAGGCTGGCCCGCTCCTCGTTTTGATGCGACATGCCAGTACGGGCGACACGCTCATTCCTGCGGCGCTCATTTCGCGCCCGACGTCACTTCGTCTTCGTTATGTGCTCAAGCGCGAGCTCTTGTGGGATCCGTGTCTCGACGTCGTCGGTCGTCGTTTGCCGAATGCCTTCGTGCGTCGTGGCTCGCCCGATCCGGCGCAAGAGGTCGCGCTGGTCGCGCATCTCGCACATGGATTGAAAACGAACGACGGCGTTTTGATCTATCCAGAAGGCACCCGCTTTTCGAAGCGTCGTCGCGATGAAGCGCTCGCTCGGCTCGAGGCATCGCATCCTGACCTTGCGACGATCGCCCGTAATTTCTCGAGTGTTTTGCCTCCGCGTCTCGGTGGAACACTCGCGCTGATCGAAGCTGCGCCCGCCGCCGACGTGCTCTTCGTTTCGCATGTCGGCTTCGACGGCGTGCGTCGCATCTCGGACGTCTGGAACGGCGTGCTCCTCGGACGAACCATCCGCGTCTCCATTCGGCGCGTTGCTCGAAACGAAATTCCGCGCACCGAACGCGAGCGCGCCGCGTGGCTCTTTCGTGAATGGGCGCAGGTCGACGCTTGGGTCAAAGCGAACGACGTGAACGGGACTTCTTGAATTTCGTTTTCTCGGTAGCGCTCCCCAATTTGCTCGCGGTCGGTCTCTGCATGCTGACGCTGTGGCTCGTGTCGCTCGTTTTGAAAGACGCCAGCATCGTCGATCCGTTTTGGGGAACCGGCTTCGTGATCATCGCTTGGGTCACCTTCTTTCGCGTCGGAGAGGTGTCCGCGCGCACGCTGCTCCTGCTCGGCATGGTCACGATTTGGGGCTCGCGGCTGTCGCTCTATTTGCTCATTCGCAACCTGCCGCACGGCGAGGATTTTCGTTACCGCGCGATGCGCCAATCCGTCGGCTCGCGATTTTGGTGGGTGAGCTTCCTCTCCGTTTTTTCGCTTCAAGGGATTTTGATGTGGCTGATCAGCAGTCCGCTCCAACTCACGATCGCCTACAAAAATAGTGCGATCGGCCTTTTTGAGGTCGTCGCCGCCCTTTTGTGGCTCGTCGGGTTTTCGTTTGAAGCGATCGGTGACGCGCAGCTGCGTGCGTTCAAAAAAGATCCGGCGTCGAAGGATCGCGTGATGGACCAAGGCCTCTGGCGCTACACGCGACATCCGAATTACTTCGGCGAGTCGCTCATGTGGTGGGGCTACGGCATCTACGCGCTCGCGACGCCCGGCGGCGTTTACGCGTTGCTCGCACCTGCAGCGATGACGTTTCTCTTGCTGCGCGTTTCGGGCGTCACGCTGCTCGAAAAATCGATCGGCGATCGTCGTCCCGGATATCGCGAGTACGTGGAGCGCACGAGCGCGTTCATTCCGATGCCGCCGAAGAAAGCGTAGTGCTCACGGAACGAGCGCCTCACGCAGCGCTGCGATTGCGCGTGCTGCACGCGATTTGATGGTGCCCACCGGAACGCCTTCGCGCTCCGCAATTTCCGCGTACGTGAGCCCTTCGTAAAACGCGACGTACAAGGTCGCGCGCTGCGTCTCCGGAAGCTCGGCGAGCGCCCGTTGCACCGACAATCGCGCGTTGCCCGTCATGAGCAGTTGCTCCGGTCCGACCGAGGGCGTCGGCATGTCGGTCTCGAAAACTTCACGCGCCAATGCACCGCGACGATTTCGGCGTCGCAAATGATCGATGGTCAAATTCCGCACGAGCGTCGTGAGCCACGCGGCGACGCTTCCTCGCGCCGCGACGTATTGATGTGCGCGTTGTGCGACCTGTACGAAGGCGTCGTGGAGGACGTCCTCGGTCTCGGCGGGGTCGCGCAAAATGCGGGATGCGATCGGAAAGAGCGCGCCCACATGGCGATCGTAGAGAACGCCAATTGCGTCCAAATTGCCGTCAGAAACGAGCCCAATGAGCGCGGCGTCGGTCGTCGAAGCGAGGAGATATTGACCATCGGACGAGGAGCTCTGCGTCATGAAAAGGTCTTCGCAGCCC
>JBDTFL010000570.1:0-8415 GCA_039937955.1 Polyangiaceae bacterium
GAGCACTTGATGTTTCGCGGAACGAAAAAAATCTCCGCCGAGGATTACGAAAAACGTCTTCAGGCCATGGGCGCCGACAACAACGCGTTCACGACCGACGACTTCACGCTCTACATCCCGGTCGTCCCGAAAGACGCGCTCGGTGAGCTCATCGGCGTCGAAGCCGATCGCTTCCAGCATTTGGACGTTGCGCCGGCCGCCTACAAAGACGAAACGGGCGCGGTGCTGGGTGAGTTCAACAAAGACTTTTCCGACCCGTATTTGGTCATGGATGAAGCGCTGCGCGAGATGGCGTTCAAGACGCATACGTACGGCCACACGACCATCGGCTATCGCAAGGACGTCGAGGCGATGCCCAACGCGTACGATTATTCAAAGAGCTTTTTTGCGCGTTACTACACGCCCGATGACGCAACGATCTTCGTCGTGGGTGACGTGGACCGCGACAAAACGCTTGCCGCGATACGTGCAAATTACAAGGATTGGTCCGGTCACCGCGCGAAGCCCGAAATCAAGGCCGAGCCCGAACAGACGGCAGCGCGCACGAAGGCGCTCATATGGAAAAATCCGACAGTGCCGCGATTGCAAATCGGCTACAAAATCCCGGCAACCGGCAGCTCGCTGCGCGACGTTGCGGCGCTTTCGGTTTTGCGCGCGCTCGTGTTCGACGAGTCGAGCCCGCTCTATCAGCGCCTGGTCGTGCAAGAGCAAAAGGTGATCGAGATCGGAAGTGATCCGGATGATCTCTTGCATCGCGACCCGGGACTGTTTCGGGTCGACGCGAAGCTGCGAGCCGGCACGAGCTTCGACGAGATCGTGAAGGCGGTCGACGACGAGCTCGCGAAGATCGCGCGCGGAGAGGTGAAGCCGGATTTGCTCGAGGCGGTTCGCTCACACGTGCTCAACGCGACCACGCTCAGTCTGCAAACGCCCGGCGCGGTTGCCGAGCGCCTCGCATTTTGGACGGCCGTTACCGACGGTGACGTGCGCGCGTTCGAGACGTACGCGAAAGCCGTTTCGGATCTCACGCTGCAAGACGTCGCGCGCGTGGCGAAGCAGTACCTCACCCCGGAACGAAGAAACGTGGTGACGTTATCGCCGCCTTCGCCGAAGGGCGCTGCCGTCAAACCCGCGACGAAAGGCGGAGCGAAGAAATGAAAACGTCGAATTTCCTCGGATTTTCTGCGGTAATTCTCCCTGCGCTCGCATCGGCTCTGTGCGCTAGCTGCTACCACGATCCGCCGCCGCCCGAGGTACCGGGCCCGACGGTTGCGCATCCGACTGCGCCCCCGCGCGCTGCCGAAATTGCTCCGGCCGACGTGAAGATCGTGTCGAGCCGATCTGCGGATTCTCGCATCGTCTCGTTTCGCATCGCGTTCGCCACAGGCTCGTCGGACGACCCCAAAGATCGCGAAGGCCTGACCAACCTGACCGCGGATCTGATGACCGACGGCGGCACCGAGTCGCTCACGTACGCCGAGCTCTCGCAGCGTCTGTTCCCGATGGCCGCATCGATCGTCGCGCGCGTCGAACGCGACGAGACGGTCTTCGAAGCTCAAGTCACGAAAGCATCGCTCGAGTCGTTCGTTCCGATTTTGCGCGACGTGCTCATTGCGCCGCGTCTGGATCAAGCCGGATTCGATCGCGTCCGTGCCCGCGAGACGAGCTCACTCGTCGACGATCTGCGCGGCGGCAACGACGAAGCGCTCGGCAAAGAGGCGCTGCACGCGCTCCTTTATGATTCGCATCCGTACGGACATCCGGTGGTCGGCACCGAGCATGGTCTCTCGTCGGCCACGCTCGACGACGTCCGCGCCCACAAAAAGAAGGTGTTTTGTCGCGAACGCATGGTCATCGGCTTGGCCGGCGGATTTCCCGAAGGCTTCGACAAACGCTTCTCCGCCGAGCTCGGAACGAAGGTGCCCGCTTGCGACGCCGCGCGCGCCGAGCTTCCGCCATTCAAATCCGAGCACGGTGTCCACGTTCTCATCGTCGACAAACCCACCGCGGACGCCACCGCCATCTCGATCGGATTCCGCACCCAGCTCACGCGAGCGAGCGCGGATTTTCCGGCGGTGGCATTTTTCACCGATTACCTCGGCTTGCATCGTCAGTCGGCGGGCGTGCTCTATCACCAGCTTCGTGAGCTTCGCGGTTTGAACTACGGCGACTACGCGTACTCGGAATTTTTTCAGCAAGAAGGTGGCGTGAGCCGCTTTCCGCTTCCGAACATCGTGCGTCGCGAGCAGCTCGTCTCGCTCTGGATTCGCCCGGTGAAACCGAAGAACGGAATCTTTGCACTGCGTGGTGCTCTCGATTTTTACTCGAGGCTTTTGTCCGGCGGAATTCCCAAAGCGGAGATCGAGCGCTTCCGAGAATTTCTTTCGCGTTACATCGGCCTCGAGCAACAAACCGAAAATCGCAGACTTGGTTACACGATGGACGACGTCGCATATGGGCTAAAAAAGCCTTATTTGGACACCATGCGCGGTGGTTGGTCGGCGCTCGACGAAGCGTCACTCAAGGCAGCAACGGATCGCTGGCTCACGGTGAAGGACATTTCGATCGCCATCGTCGCGAAGGACGGCGAGGCGCTCGCTGCGGCTCTCGAAAAAGGCGACGCATCACCGCCCACATACGACACACCGAAGCCGCCGTCCGTTTTGAAAGACGACGCGGAGATTCAAAAATTCTCGATCGGGATCGACCCCAAGAACGTGAAGGTCGTGCCCGTCGCCGACATGTTCAAGTGAGACGCGCCTTCTCACTCCTCAAATCGAGCTGCTGCGATCAGGCACGTAGCGCACGCCGCCGTGCTCGCGGGTGCGCGTTTCGTTTCCGTCTTTCACGACGCTGATCAATTTCTGGGGACCTTCGGGAGGTCCGACGGGTGCGACGAGCATTCCGCCGTCGGCCAATGCGTCGATCCATGCGCGAGGAATTTCAGAGACGGCGAACGTGACGACGACATGTTTTGCTCCGCCCCAAAAGGACTCGCTGCCGTGTGCGTCGAGCCAACGCACTTTGACGTTGGCATGATTCGCGAGCAGCTCCGACGCGCGTCGCGCGAGATCTTCGTCGACCTCGAAGGTGTCGATCTGCCCATTTTTACCGAGGATCGCAGCAGCGAGCGCAGCGCCATACCCCGAACCGCTTCCGAGCTCAACCAGCGAATCGCCAGCTTTCAATTTCAAAACTCGAAACGAGAGCAAGTACGCATGCGGCGCGCTGATCGTCGCTTGCCCATGATCGTCGAGCGGTAACGGCACGTCCTCGATCGCGCGCGCGATGTCGTCTGGACGAACGAAGCGCTCGCGTGGCACGTCGATGAGCGCCGCGAGATGCGCACGATCGAACGGACCGAGATCCGCATCGATCTTTGCCGCCATGCGCACCCGCAGTGCCCGCGAATCACCAGCGGACGCTGCAAAGCTTTCGGAGAGGGGCGGCATCGTGCGACTCTAGTTGAGCACGTGAACGAGACTTTCAATGCCTCTCCGAGCCTTCGCGTTCCGCTGAAAGCTCCGCCGCTGTCCGACATCCCGCTGAAGATGTGGCATGCGCTGCGTGAGCACGACGCCTTCAACGCGGCCGGGGCAATGGCTTTTCAATTTTTCCTGAGCCTCATTCCGCTCTTGGTTTTAGCCGGTTTCGTTGTCGGTCACTTGGTGCGTGTGCGCGGTGTCGATCCCGTGATGGAGCCCGTTTTGGATTTGCTGCCTCAAGCAGCCGCGGATCTCGTGCATCGCGAGCTCGAAGGAATGGCGGGCTCCGGCTCGGCTCCGGTCGCGCCGTTGAGCGTGATCGGATTTCTGCTCGTCGCATCCAACGGCACGCACGCGATGATGAACGTGTTCGAGCGCGCGTTCGGCGCGCATCGTCGTCCGTGGTGGAAAAAGAGGCTGATCGCATCGGCTTGGCTGGTCGGTGTGGTCGGCTCGATGTCGCTCACGCTTTGGGGCCTTTCGAAAATCGATGCATCGTTTCATCGAAGCTCGATCGCGCCCGCTGCTGGTCCGCCGAGCCCGCCGCAGTCGCACGAGCACGCGTCAGATCACGCGACCGAGCATCCTGTAGCGCCGCACGCGAGCGCGCATCACGCGCGCTCGGCGGCGTCCATCACGCCGACTCCAACGCCCGTTGCATTGGCCAACACCACCGCGCTGCCGGCGCATCCGCGCGGAGCGCATCACTTCCTGCGGCACACGTTCGGCGAAAAAGCGATCGCGTTTTTAATTCTGCTCGTCGTCACGCTCGCCGCATTGGCAGCGCTTTATCGTTTTGCGATCGAGCATCCCAAAGGCATCGAACGGAGGGTGTGGCCAGGCGCGGCGGTGTCGATCGCGTTTTGGTTTCCGGTCTCGTATCTCTTCGGCGCCTACGTCAGCTCACTTGGTGAGTATGTTGCGTATTACGGAAGCTTGGCTGCGGTCGCCGTCGTGCTGATCTGGCTTTATTTGACCAGTTTGGTGCTTCTTGCAGGCGCGGAGCTCAATGCGATTTTGGAAGGTGTCCGCGGTGACGTACGCAGCGTCGTGTCGCTCGACCCTGCTCTCAAAACGTAAGCAGCATGTATGCGAGCCGAGCTACGCGCAGGCGTAAAGGCTGTAGCAAAAAATAAATTCGCTCAACCCTTGTGGCGCGTTTGCAATCGTCCGTCATCATTAACGGAGATCATCAAATGCAACACGTTCGCGCGATCGCAGCACAGGTCGCCTTGGCATTACTGGCAGCCATTGGGTCAGGGTGCGCTCGTGGCCCGACGGTCGATGCACAACGGGCGCTTGCACGAGCAAGCACGGGCGTTGTCGCCGTGGCAACCACGCACGAAGGTGAGTTGTCGACGGTGACCTTGTGCAGTGGAACCGTGGTCGCGCCGAACTTGGTTCTCACCGCACGTCATTGCGTTTCGAACGCCATCACGACGATGCCTTCATGTGACGCAGACGGTCGCTCGCACAACGGCGCGCACTTGGGAGACGACGCAGACCCTTCGCAAATCGCTATTTATGTCGGCGAGTACGTGCAAGTCGATCGCGACGTTCCGCAAGCCCACGCCACGAAAACGCTGCATCCGGTTGGACATGTTTTGTGCGACGCCGACGTGGCGTACATCGTTTTGGACAAGCCGCTCACCGGCGTTGCGATTCTGCCGCTGAAGATGCACGCAACGGTGGAGTCCGGCGAAGAAGTGGTGCCGGTTGGTTTTGGTGGTGGTCCCGCCAACGTGATCGGTGAGCGTCGTTCACGGGCGCAGAGCACTGTGCTCGCGGTTGGTCCTACTGCAGACGACGCAACCGGCGCCGTTCTCGGCCCGCGCGAGTTCGAGGTCGACACGGCAACGTGTCGTGGTGATTCAGGCGGACCGGCGATCGACATTCGCACCGGTGAGGTCGTCGGCGTCGTCTCGCGCGGCGGTAGCTGCGTGGCGCGCGGCAATCACGTCTACACGCGCGTCGACGCCTACACGCGATTGTCATCGCTCGCGTTCAGCGCTGCAGAGCGTGAGACGCGCTCGAACCTCGCGCTTAGCGATCCGCATCGTCCACAGATCGCGAAATAAGCTTTAAAACAAGCATAAACCCGACATGCCCCCAGGCGAGCAATCAGCTTGGGGAATGTTCGTCTAAGACCGTTTCTTAGGCAATGCGAGGCCAAGCTCTTTCATGACAGCTTGGAGATCTTCCCAAGCTTCGCGTTTCGCCTGAATCTGTTGCGGGCTCGGACGAAGCAAATACGACGGGTGATAGGTCGGCATCACGAGCGTGGAGCCACGATACGTCTTCCATTGCCCACGAATTTTCGTGATGCCCATCTTCGTGCCGAGCAACGTGCCGACCGCGGTGTTGCCTAGCGCCACAATGACCTTCGGTGAAACCGCGGCGAGCTGCTCGTGCAAATACGGAATGCACGAATCCGTTTCTTCGGGCTCGGGGCGACGATTGCCTGGCGGACGACACTTGATGATGTTGCACACGTAGACGTCGCGTTCCGGTGAGAGTCCCATCGCCGCGATCATTTTGTCGAGCAGCTGACCCGCCCGACCGACGAAAGGAATTCCTTCCGCGTCCTCGTCTGCGCCGGGGGCCTCACCGACGAACACCAGGCGTGCTTCGGGATTTCCCCGCGAAAAAACCGTCTGTTTGCGAGATTCGTGCAGAATACACTTGGTGCAACCTGCGACTTCTTGAGCGAGCTGCGGAAGCCGCGCGAGCGCAGTCGCGCGATCGACGATTTCCGTTTTGCGCGCACGTGGCGCATCGAGGCGCGCTTCAGGACGCGGCGTTTCGACGACCGGCGGCACTCGAGGTGTGAGATGCGGCGCGTTCTCGATCGCCGCGTTTTCGAGATTCTCGTGAATGCTCTCTTCTTCGGCAGCCGCCGCGGGCAGGGGAGCCGATCCGAGCAGTGACAGCTCGCCGCGCGGAATTCCAAATGCGCCCGTCTCTTCTTGCCACTCCAGATGCGCACGCAGCGACGCCGCGACACTCGCCAGCTCGCCAGCAATCTCTTTGCGACTCATCGTTGGAAGTGCACGCGAATCGGCTTGGTCTCGGACTCGATCGCGTTGCCATCGTGATCGTACGCGGCGCTGTAGGCCTCGCGTTGCGCGCACTGGTACGCCATGCGTCCGAAGCCGTGTCCGGGATCTTTGAGCACCGTTACCTTTTTCGGTTTGCCGTCCGTACCCACGACCACTTGCAGCGTGACGTACGCTTCGTCGATCTGATCGGCGTCGGCTTCTGGCGGAAAGTCGCAACGCCATTCGTCCGAGCCCGCGCGACCTGCAGCGCGTGATCGGTCGGGTCCAACTTGAACGGTCGGTGCCGGTGTGCCGGTTCCGTTCGGAACTCCAGTTGCACGTGCATTCGGGTTGTAAATAGGGTGCGTGCCTTTTCCGCCGGCTTGCGTGATGCCGCCGACGTACGACTCGCCATTTCCGGAGACGAAGCCGTCGCCCGTGAAATCCACCGGCGCATTCGGATCCGGATCAGCGGTGAGCACTTTGCCGGCTTGCGCGGCTTCCGGTGGCGGAGGCGGCGGCACGTCTTTGTCGACCGGGGGCTCAGTCGGTTTTGCTTTTTCTTCTTCCGGCGGCGGCTCGGGCGGTGGCGGCGGCTTCGGCTTTTCGGTCTCGATGTCGATGGTCTCGGTCAGATTGATCGTGACGCGATTCTCTACCGCGCGCGCCCAATTGAAGAGCTCCGGCGAATTGAGCATCGTCTTCGCGGTCGCCGTTCCGTGGAGCAAAATCGCGAGCACGAATGCGCCGATGATCGCCCGGCCTGCGCGATCACCGATGCGCAATGCGCGATCGAGCGGCTCGCGATTGTCGTCAGAAAAAGTCATTGGTCGAACGACCGCCATCCCATTTTTGTGCTGTAGGAAGGCCATGTCCGCAAGCTCTACTTCGGCGCCGGTGTGACGGGCGGAATGGGCGAAACGCCGAATGCGATTTTGGAGACGCCTGCTTGTTTCAGCAAATCCAAAACGTGGATGACCCGTCCGTGCGGGACGGCACTGTCGGCTTTGATTACGGCGCGCAGCTCGGGATTCTTCGCGCGCGCTTCTTTCGAGAGCGCGGTGATGGCATCGTCGCTCGCGACCGGATGCGAGTCCACTTGCGTGGTGCCGTCAGCGAGCAAGATGATGCTGAACACCGTTTGCACTTCTTGCCCCGAAGCAGCCTTCGGCAAGTCGAGTGGGATCGATTGCGAAACGATGATCTTCGCTGTGACCATGAAGATGATCAGAAGGACGAGCGTGATGTCGACCAACGGTGTGACGTTGATCGAGTTGATCTCGTCGTTGTCTTCGATTGAGCCGCCCGCCATGACGGTCTAGTTCGCCCCTTCTTCGTCTTCGCTTTTTGCAGGGCGTTTTGCGGGTGTTTCCGCTTTTGCGCGCGGTGCGACAACGGCTCCGGGAACTGCGGGCGTGGCTTTCAAATGCGCGAGGAGCACGTGGCTGAGCGCGTCTGTGTTGGCCAGTGTGCCCTTCACGACGCGTTGGAAAAAGTTGTATGCGGCAACTGCGGGAATCGCGACGAGCAGACCGACGGCAGTCGCGACGAGCGCTTCTGCGATGTTGGTCATGACCGCTTGCGGCGCGAGCTGTGAAGCTGCGGCGGCTCCTGCTGCGCCAGCACCTGCAACCGGCGCGTGGGCTTTTCCGAGCTCTTCGAACGCGCCGACGATACCGATGACGGTTCCGAGCAGCCCGATGAACGGAGCGTTATTTCCGAGTGTTCCGAGAAATGCGAGACGACGTTCGAGCCGTAATTTCTGCATCGAGCTTGCGCCGAGCATCGCTTCTTGTGCGGCGTCGACGCCGAGATCACTTTCTACGATTCCGGCAACGACGACTGCGGCCTCCGCGCTGGGCGAAGCCTCCAGTCGTTTGCGTGCGCCCTCC
>JBDTFL010000571.1:0-9201 GCA_039937955.1 Polyangiaceae bacterium
TCGTCGTGCACGCTACGATGCCCGGTGGCGAGTCGATGGACGCGCGGAAAAACGCCAGCGCCACGATCACCAAGACCGCGGTTACGGCGAGCGCGACGATTCCTCGCTTACGCGCTTGCCGCAATGCGTGCTCACGGACTTCGGTGTCGGCATCGCTCATGCCGTTTTCCCCAAGCGTCATTTCTCTTAGACGATGAGCGGCAGCCGAACGCGCTGCTTGCTCGGCGTGCTGCCCGCGTCGGCCGCGTCGGGCATGACGATCGTGCCGAGCGAGTCGGGCAGCGGAAGCTCCTGATTTTTCGCGTAAACCGCGTGCCGGCCCTTGGTCGCGTACCACTCGGCGACCGTGGCGTTCGCCTTCATCTTCTCCAAAATATTTCGCCAGCCAACGCCGGTGTTGTACGCGCAGAAGCTGATTTCGCCGGCCTGCGTGCCGTACGGAATGATGCACATCTCGGTGCGGCGAAAATCGTAGTTGAAGAGATCTTGGAACCACATGCCGGCTACGAACAGCGCGCGCCACTCGAACTCGTGCGCGTCACTTGCGTGCTCGCCGATCTTGGTTCCGCGATTTCCGGTCTGCGAAAGGAACTGCTTCACGAGGTGATAAAACGTGAAGCCCTTCGGCGCGTTCATCGTGTCGAAATTTTTGAAGAGCGCGAGAGTGAGCTCGGCCAAGCTGAGCGCACGGCCTTGCGCGGCGTCGGTGATGTCGCCGATGTCTGCGAGTAAACCTTCGAGATTCAAAAACGCATTGAGCGGGACCATCTCTTTCGTGCGCTTGTTCACGAAGAGAACGGTGCCAATGCCGCAATCCGGATGGCAGCCGCATTTCAGCGCGCCCCAATCGGCGCGCTCGCCCATCAAGTTGTCGGTGAGATCCGAAAACGGTCCCATCGCCGAGAGCGGAAACCAATCGCGATGCGTCTTGATGATGCCGGTCTGGTCTTCCAAATCATGCGCGAGATGACTGAGCGTGTAGCGCTGCGCTTTGCGAACCTCGTCCGAAACTTCTTCGTCGCGGCCGGTGAAGCTGATGGGCTGGAAGCTGACGACGGTGACTTTGTCGGCGTTGGCGATCGCGAATTCGACTATTTTTCCCACCTGATCGTTGTTCACGCCGTTGACGACCGTGACTACCAAAACGACGTCGATGCCCACCGCGTGCAAGTTTTCGATCGCCGCCAATTTCACGTCGAACAAATTTCCGACTTTGCGATGCGAGTTGGCTTCGTTGGTCACACCGTCGAATTGCAGGTAGGCGAGTCGCAATCCGGCATCTTTCGCAGCGCGGCAGAAATCGCGATCCTGCGCGAACTTGATGCCGTTGGTTGCGCACTGCACACAAAAATACCCGACATCTTTGGAGTAACGAATGGCCTGCAGGAAATGCGGAGAGAGCGTGGGCTCACCGCCCGAAAACTGCACGCTCATCTGGCGGCGCGGCTGGATGGTCAGCGAATCATCCAAGATTTTTTTGATCTCGTCCCACTCGAGCTCGTGGACATAGCCGACTTGATTCGCGTCCATGAAGCACGGGTCGCACATCATGTTGCAGCGGTTGGTGAGGTCGACAGTGAGCACGCTGCCGCGTCCGTATTTGACGCTCGACGTGCCGTGATTGCGAAGGTCGGTGAGCGGCGCGAGATAGTCGCGGCCGGGATAGAGCTTTTCGATCCGCTGTAAAAACGCCGGATCCATCGACATCACGTCTTCGAAATCCCCGTGCACTTTGCACGTTTTCTGCATGACGATCTTGCCGTCTTTTTCGACGATCTTCGCGCGAATCTCTCCGGGCTTGCCGTCGATCAGCGTCGACAGATCTTTTTCGCCCGACAAAATCTGCGCGCGCACCTCACGAACGCACGTGGGGCAAAGCGAATCGGTCTCGCGCGGCCAACCAAGCTCAGGAAAAGTCCGATCTTTTCGTTTGATGAGCGGAGCCGGAGCCCACTTTGGTTGCAGGGATGGGCGCTCGATGGCCTTGTTGAGCTTTTGAACGAGCGGCCAAGCGGATTTTGCAGCGAACGATGCGGCGCGTTCGACACGACGAACGGCGGATTCAAAAAGAGAAGAGGTGTTCATGAGAACCGCGCAATCCTAGTACAATTCACTGCTTATGCGAGCCCACACCGAATACATGACGATGCACACGAACGAGCGGCGCGCGCTGGTTCACCTCACGCCTCAGCTTAAGGCGTTTCTCGCGAAGAGCGAAATCCAAGAGGGGCTCATGCTCGTGAGCGCCATGCACATCACAGCCGGCGTGTTCGTGAACGACAACGAGTCTGGTTTGCACCGCGATATTTGGAAATGGCTGCAAGATCTCGCGCCAAGCGGTCCGGATTACGAGCACCACCGCACGGGCGAGGACAATGGAGATGCGCATTTGAAATCGCTGCTCATCCATCACGAGGTGACGCTGCCCATTACGAAGGGCGCGCTCGATCTTGGCCCGTGGCAGGAAGTTTTTTACGCCGAGTTCGACGGCAAGCGCGACAAGCGTCTCATCGTGAAGATTTTAGGATTTTGAGCTGGACGCCTGCGCGTAGCTCGACTCGTCAGCGTTCTTCGGTGCTGACCCACTCGAGGCGCGCCATCGGAACGTCGCCGTTGAGCAGCGTCATCGGTGCGAGGGTGCGGGCAATTTCGCGAACCTGAATCGGCAGTGCGTCGAGGCTCAGCATCGCCTGCGATCCTGCCACCACTTCGATCGCTTTTTCGATGAGCGACTTGTCGGGCGGCGGCTCGAGATCGATCGGCGCGTCGTATGGCAATCCAGAAAGTTTGCGGGCCTCAGCGAGCGCTTCGCGTAAACCGCCCATTTTATCGACCAATTTGCGATCGAGCGCCTCTTGGCCGGTCCACACACGACCTTCGCCGACCGCGTCCACTTCCGCTTTGGTCATGTGACGGCCGCGCGAAACGCGATCCAAGAACACGTCGTAGAACTGATGAATCTTCAGCGTGAGGGCGACGCGCTCTTCGTCGGTGAACGGTCGGAAGAACGATTCAGCGTCCGCGCGGGGAGCCGTCTTGTACGTGTCGATCGTGACGCCGATCTTGGAGAGCAGTCCGCTGATGTCGGCCTTGCCATAAAAAATTCCGATGGATCCCGTGATGGTGAGCGGCTCCGCGAAAATTTCTTTGGCCGGTGCGGCGATGTAATAACCGCCGCTCGCTGCGACGCTGCCCATGCTGACGATGAGCGGTTTCTTTTTTCCGAGAAGCTCGAGCTCGCGCCACATGACGTCGGCGGCCATGGAAGATCCGCCGGGGCTTTCGATGCGGAGAACGACCGCGCGAATGAGTGGGTCCTCGCGCATCGCTTTGATTTGCTCTGCGATCGAATACGACCCAGCCAGGCGCTCGTCGAGAATCGGAATGTGCTGGGAGCGCCCGTCGATCATGTCGCCTTCGACGAGCAAAACGCCTATTTTCCCGCGCAATCCGAACGTGGTCGGCATGAGCGTCGGCGTTTCGTATTTGTCCATGTGCGCATGCTGGCCGGGCTCCACTTTGTGTCCGACCATTTCAGCGAGCACGTCTGCGATTTGATCGTCGAACGCGTAGCCGTCGACCAAGCCCGCGTTGCGCGCTTCGCTCGCGATGAAGGGGCCGGTGCGGGTGACCGCGCGAACTTTCTCTTCGGTCATGTGACGACCGACCGCGAGGTTCTTCGTGAACACTGCGTCGTACTCGCGCAAAAGATCTTCGTGGTCCGAACGAGAAACGTCGCCGGCGTGCTCGTTCGTGAATTGCTCCGGCGCGCTCTTGTGCTCGGAGATTTTCACCATGTCGGCTTTGATGCCGAGCTTGTCGAGCAGACCCTTCAAGTAAATGTATTGCGTACGGAGACCCGCGTAACGAACGCCGCCTGCCGGATTCACGACGATGCGGTCGGCGTTGGCGCACACGTAAAGCGCCTTCGATCCGTTGTCCTCCAAGCTGCACAAAACCTTTTTGCCGCGCGAGCGAATCACGCGAATGGCGTCGGCCATTTCTTCCGCGTGTGCGAACGACCCAGCCGGCTCGCTGCGCATTTCGAGCGCGAGCGCGTTGATGCGGGGGTCGTCGGCGATGGCCCACAATTTCTGGAGCATCTCGATGTGATCGCGTGTGTCGGGCGTGGACTCGATGCGGATGTAGACTGCATGCTTCGGAAGCGGGAAGCCGCCTTCGGTGGAATAGCCGGAAATAGAAGCCGTTCCGAACTCGCCGACGCTCGAAGTGTCGCCCAAGCCGTTGCCGTAAATGACGCCGCCGCCCGCGCTGAAGTGATTCAGATTCACTTCGAGGCCGACGCTGCCAACCACGCCGCGGCGATCGTCGTTCGGCAAATGCGCTGCCGCCAAATCGGCGCGCGCGCGACCGACTCCCGGAATGTCGAGCTGCAAGGTGCCACGCGGAACGAACTGATCGCTCGCTTGGAGATATTGGAGATCCAAACCGAGCTCGAGGCCGCGTCGTCCGGTCGGGCGAAATGCGGCCGCGAAATCGTAGCTCTGATCGAGCACCGGCAAATTGTTGGGCGGGAGAAGCTGCGTCGAAGGGCCGTTGAAATCGTGAGCGATCGCTGCGAAAGCGAAATGCGTGTTCGGACGAAATGTGACGCCCGCGGTGATGCCGAAGAGCCCATTCAAATACGAGTCGACCGAGTACGAACGCTGCACGCTCGCGCCGACGGCGATCATGTCGTTGATTTTCCAACCGAGCGCGTACGTAAGCCAAACGTAGTCGTAGCCGTTGTACGGAAAACCGGCGGTCCACGGCGTCTGCACGAAGTCGAGGCGAAGCCCGGTTCCGATTCCGAAGAGCAGGGGGCTCGCGATTTCGAACGAGTGACCGCAGCCGACTTTTTTGGGAGCGTCGCTGCAACCGACGCCCGTCCAACGAAGCTCGGGGGCAGGCTGATACCCGGTGTTGGCCGGATTCAAAACGATGGAGTCGGCGCCGTCTTCGCTCGCCGGATTTTTTCCGGGCGTGGCGATGTGCTCGGCGCGCGTGGGCATGGGCTCGCCAGCGATCGCGGATCCGCTATGAAACAAGGCAAATCCGGAGATCGTTAGCATGCTCACGATCTTGGTGAGCGTGGTGCGACGAAGCCTTTTCACGATTGTGACCTTCATGAGAGCGTCGCCAAATCGCGAAGCGTGGCTGCCTCGGCCTCGAACGTCTTCTTCACCTCGTTCACGATCATTCGTTCTCCGAGCTCACGCAAACCGCGCGGCACCTTCAGCTCGAGGTTTCCGGTAACTACTCGTTTCGTCGTGCCGTCCCCCGACGACACCAGCTCGTACGAGCCCGACGACTCGAAATATTTTTGCCACTCCGGCTTCACGTTCGGAAGGATGGTCCAATCCGAAGCGTGCTTGGCGATCGAGTAATGCGTGTGCTCTTTCCACGCGCACATCTCTTTCGTGACGTAACGCTCCGCGAACGCCGGAATTTTCACGTTGGCTTGAAAGCTCCACACGCGGTCGAGCACGCCCTCTTCGAAGTCGTGCTTCGTCTGTTGGATGACCTCGATATTTTTCAGACGCGCGGCGAGCTTTTCCCAAAGCTGCGGCGACAGCACCGCGAGCTCGAGCGCGTCGAGGGGGATTTCGAATTCATGAACGATCTCGAAGCGCATTCGGCGCCGAGAGCTTACACCGAAACCTCTTCGATCAAATGAGCCGTCAGCGTGGCGTCGGAGTTGCGCAAACGTTGTCGATGCAAACGATTCCGGTGGCCGCACCGCAGCAATCCGAGGTTGTTGCGCACTTGTCCAAAATTTGCGCGCAGCTTGGTTTCACGTCGCTGCAAGTGAGGCCGCCGTCAGCGCTCGCGCGGCAATAACCGCCGCAGCATTCGTCACCCGTTGCGCATGAGGAGCCGTCGGCCTCGCACGGATCGACGACCCAGTAACCGCGCGAGTTGCCCGCGAAGAGCTCTTGCGCAGGAAGATAAAACGCCGGATGGCTCGGGTCGGTTCCGGCAGGCGCGCTCAAATCGATCGCTGCAACCCACAATTTTTTCGGGGTCGGTGACGTCGTGAGGTCGAATGCACGCGGATCGCTTTCGTACGGGCCGCGCGTTGCGACGTTGCCGTAAAGGCGTCGGCTCGTGAAGACGACCCACGCATAACCGCCGGACGGCACCGGATTCACGGTCGGCTCGAAGTTCAAAATTTCATCACCTCCACCGGAGTGCACGCCGCTCGTCGGCAAGTACGAATCGCCATTGAGCTTGTCGAGGCGATGCGCGGTGTGCGTCTTCGTATCGATCCACCAAAGCTCGCCAGTCGCGGGCGAACGTGTTTCGCCGTAACCCGACGCTGCGGTCGCGACTTCATTCTCGAAGACGATGCCGTCACTGGTCGGCAAAAACGACGGATAAATCGCGCGCAATCCGGCTGCGCCTGCGTCGGCACTCGCGGGATTGTAGAGCGGCGTGAAATTCGAAAACGCTGCGCTTCCTCCGCCGGCATCTTCGGCTTTCGTCGGCCCGAAGAAGTCCATGAGGACGAGAGTGTTGGTGTCCCCCGTGCCGAATGTCGGAACGGCTCCGCCGTACCACGTGAACGCCACATGCTTTCCGTCCGGAGAAAATGAGGGAAATGCTGCGCGCAAACCGGCCGGCAAACCCGAAGACGTCATCGTGTCGCCGGTCGGAAGCCAACGCGGCGTGCTGACGGTCCCCGTCGATCCGATCGCGCCACTCGAGTCGGTGAATGCATACGTGCCGTTGTTCGCGACTGCCGGCCACGCGACGTTCAAACCGCCGGGAACGAGCGTTTCGTTCGTGCCGAGCGTGCCGTGGAGATCGTAGGTGCTCGTCGTCGTGTCGTTGCTCCATTTCGTGACGAGCGTCGAGCCGTCAGATGAAACCGAGTGACACACGCGACAGCCGCTCTCATCTGCTGATTTGGTTCCTGCAACGAGAATGGGTTGCGTTGCACCGGCGCGGATGGCGAGCGTCGCGGCGCCAAAGCGATGATTGTCGGGCTTCGCGCCATCGTTGGCGGCGCCGGGATAGTTGGTGACGAGATTGGTGCCGTACGAGTTGTAATAGACGATGCCCTTCAGCGGAGCGTTCGCCACTTTCCAATGCTCGGTGATCGGTCCGTAAGGAACGCCGGCGACCGACAGCTCAATCGTGAGCACCACATCTTCGCCCGCGTTCGATTCCGTTAGCTGGTTCCACGCGTCGATCGGAATCGTCATGTTGACGAAAGCTGCTGCGCTCGCCGGTTTCGAAAACGTGCCCGTGTAATCGAACGCATTTTCTTGAATGTGAATGTAGAGACCGTCCCAGGATTTGTCGGCGGTCCACTGAAGCAGCGGCGCGAGAAGGCCACGCGGCCACACGGTCGCGTCGTACGGATAGAGCAGCTTCAGAGATGCGTCGGCTGTCGGAGTACCCGGAAAAATCCCTGGATTTGCATACGCGCCACCGACTCCAGATCCGCCGACGCCGCCAAAACCGCCTGCGCCGACCCCACCATCTCCTGCTTCACCCGCGCCGCCGTCGAGCTCGTTCGTGTCGTCGATGCTCGCGCCGTTTTGCACGACGTGCAGATTGACGGTGACGCTGGTCGTGGCAGTGGTCGCTCCGAACGTGGCCGAGATCGTCGCTTTGCCGCCGAGTGTTCCGGATGGCGTGAAGACGCCGCTTGAGACGTCGATCGATCCGAGCTCGCCGCGATCGATGGACCACGCCGGCGTGACTTTGACTCCGCCGATCGTCGCGGTGTAATTGACGGGCACGATCGCGCTGCCCGAAGTGACGTCGATCACTTTGTCGGCGGGCGCGATCACGAGCGCTCCTTTCGGAGTCGTCGAGCCATCACCGCCGCCCAAGCCAATGGTGCCGTCGCCGGAGAAGCCGCCATCGTTCAAAAGCGCAGCGTCACCGCCGGCATCAGGATCGAACGTGCTCGAGTCGTCGGAGCCGCACGCTCCAGCAACAGCACCAACTAAAAGAGAAAGACCAACGACAAGGGTCGCGCGCGCACGAAAGACCATCTTCTCAAAATAGCACGCCGCACTTAAAACACCGAAAATTTAGCTATGGATCCGATCGGCGGTCTGACACGTATTGCGCTGATCAGCGTACGTGTGTGCCGACTATTCGGGCAGCTTGTCGTTTGCCGGGTTCGCGAGCTTGCGCGAGAAGATGATGGCGTCTTTGCGCGCGGCTTTGGGTGCGGTCTCGCCCCGTTTGGCAGGCGGAGATTGGCCGTCGCCGAGGACGACATGCCCGAGCAAGAGTCCCGTTCGCCGAAATCCGTTGAACACGAACGCGGCAGCAAGGCCGACATCGTCACTGGGAACGAGCGAGAAGACGCTGACCACGTCTTCTTGAAGGAGCTTGTCGCACAAGGCCCGAACCGCGGAGGTCGTCGCCAGCCGTTCGGCGTCGGTGGTCGGCGCAGTGAGGAGCTCGAGGAATGCGTTGCCGAAGCACGCCTGCGATTCGATCGAAACGACGAGCTCGAAGCCGCCGCGCGCCGTGATCGAAAAATAGCGACGATCGACGTCGCGACCGAACGGCTCGAACGCGGTCATCGCGCGCCCGGATTTCAGCGCAGCAGCGAGTGCTTTTTTGGTGTCGATCTCTTTGACGGCTGCGATCTTTGCGACAGGTAGCGCCATCGTTTGCAGCTGTTTTGCCCGCTTTTTTGCATGAACCAGCGTCTTCTCGGCGAAGTCGTGCGCGCGTGTGTCGGTCGACACCGGCTCCTCGTCCTCGTCGAACTCGTCCTCTTCCTCGAGGTCCATCGGGTAGCTCGGGATGGGTGCTGCTCCCTGACGGAGCGAAATCCGCATTCCACTTTGCTTCGAGCCCGTGCGGACGACCGGCGACGCTGCGCCCTCTTCCATGACCGACGTGCCGAGCATGAAAGCGTCGCTGCGTTTGTAGAAAGCCGGGATGTTCCCCTCTTTCGCAAAGCCCATTTTCATCCAGGTCTGAACCTCGTCGCGCTCGACGAGCGTGTAGACCTTTTCCACGCCCTCTTTGCGCGCGAAATTCATGACGAAACGTTGCTTGGCGGGCGACGGCCCTGCGCGAAAGTCGACGACTCGCATCGTCTTCGCACGCCGATGCACCAAAAGGCACACCGACACCGCATCGTTTTGGACGAAAAATTCGTCGACTGATTTCTTCGCGACGTCGCTCAACGCGGCGCTGCTGCCCGACCCCAAACCCCTATTC
>JBDTFL010000572.1:0-7156 GCA_039937955.1 Polyangiaceae bacterium
CTAAATCGCTGGAATTCAGCGACCAGCACGGCTTATGCCTCGGCGAACCAAGAGTGGACTATCTCGGACGCGAGCCTCCGCGGCGCCATCTATTATTGGACCACGAGCGCCACCGGACACATGTCGCGCATTCGTCCGGGCACCGGCGCGAGCCCCGAGATTTTGAACGGCGGCGCCTGCATGGGTTGTCACGCGGTGAGCGCTGACGGCACCACGCTCGTCGCATCCGTCGAGGGTCAGCCGGCGATCGTGGAAGACGGCGGCGCGGGTTACAACTCACGCGACAGCGTCACCGACAATCAGAAGCGTGCGTGGGTTCCGTTCGATCTTCCGGACGCGGCCGCCCCTTCGCCTTCAACCGAATACAATCGCTTTGCGGGCAATCTCGCGGTCACGCCCGACGGCAAATACGTCGTCTTCGGATCGCTGAAATTGCGGATGTCGGACACCGCAACGAACACCGAAATCATCGGCAACGGCCTCGACGACTTCGCGCTCGGTGCGGGCATGGCCGGTTTGATGACGCCGGCATTCTCACCGGACGGCAAACACTTCGCTGCCGTTCAAGGCGTTCACGGGACCGGTCACGGCAATTGGTACGACACGTTGCAAGGCGGAAATCTCGAGCTCTTCGCGTTCGATGAAGCCACCAAAACATTTTCGAGCCCGACCGCGCTCGCCGCTTCGAGCTTCTTCACGACGCCGGTCGGAGAAAACGTCATCAATTACCCGAGTTTTTCCCCGGATTCGAAGTTCGTTGCGTTCAACGTCGGACAAAGACCGGACGGCTGCCAAGGCGATTGTCTCGCCGACGAAGCGCAAGGTACGTCCGGCATTTGGTTGCAGAATACAACTACTGGCGACCCGGTTCGCATGGCGGCATTGAGCGACTCGTCACTCAACGTGCTCGATCACGATCTCGCCTACGAGCCCACGTTCAATCCGGTGCAACGCGGAAATTATTTCTGGGTCGTGTTCTCCAGCGAACGCGATTGGGGAAATCGCCTCACTGGCACACCCAACAACGGCAAGAAACGTTTGTGGGTCGCGGCCATCGACGCGACGACTGGCGCTGCCGATCCGAGCCATCCCGCATTCTTCTTGGAAGGTCAGGAAGAAGAGACGACCAACATGCGCGGCTTCTGGGCGCTCGCGCAATGCACGGCATCTTCATCCGGCCCCACCGCCGGCGGTACGTGCGGCGCGGGCTTCGAGTGCTGCTCCGGATTTTGTGATCGCGGAACATGCGTCGACGTCAGTAAGGTCACTTGCCAAGGGGTGAGCGACTCCTGCACGACGGTCGACGATTGCTGCAATCCGTCGGCGGTTACGTGCACCGGCGGCAAATGCACGCCGACCGTTGCTCGTTGATTCGTCGGCGTTGATACGGTGCGCGGATGACTGTGACGAAATAGCTTGATTTGAAGCCTATTTCAACCCGGTCGCCATTTCTTTGAATCGCTCTTCGGGGCCGGGCGGCGAATAGATTTGAAGCGCAACGAGCTTCGATCCGGCGTCGGGCACGTACGAGTGTTTCGCACCCGGCGGAATGGCGACGACTTGGTGATTGCCGAGATGCTGCGCCTTGCCGTCGATGATGAGCGTCCCGCTCGCTTCGATCGCGATCAAAATCTCGGTAGATGTATCATGCACGTGTTCCGGAACCGACGCCGTTCCGGAGAGACGCCCGAAGTATGCGTCACCGTGCAGCTCGTCTTCGATGTCGAGATGCGCATGCATCGCGCCGTTCGCCCACGTGAGCTCGGGTGCGCGTGTCGCTGCGATCTTCGTCGGCGGCGGGAACGATCCGCCCGCACATCGTGTGGTGATTTGCGTGACGACCGCGAGGCCGGTCCCGGAAATGGTGAGGTCGCTCGCGAGGACGGTGCGATCGACGACGCTGTCCCCTTCTACGAGCTCTTGCTTCAACGCCGTCGCGTGACCTTTGACGACGCTGACGACGAGGTCCTGGCAGCCATCGATTTTGACGGTGGTGCCTTGCGGCGTGAGATCGATGAACGCGACGATGGCGGGGCCGGCTTTTTTGTATCCGTGGTCTGCGACCTCGGCGGGCGTGGTGGTCAGCGGTGGGCCGACGACCGTTCCGGTTTTCTCGGAGCCGCCGCAACCGATCAGAAATCCGCTATAAATTACGGCAATTCCCGAGATCCTTAGCATGCTCAGGATTTTGCACGTCATCGGCGAACCAAGCTTTCGGGCGGGAGCAAACCGGCGGTCGCCGCGCGCTCGGAAAGCGAGCCACCTGGACCTGCCGCCAAATTCGCACGCACAAGCCGCGCCTCGAGAAGCTCACGCGCACCGGCCTCGTCGCCCGGACGCAGCACACCGCGCACGAAGGCCTCCGCTGCTTTGTACGAGCTACGCACCAGCGGCGCGCTTGCGACGTAAGCGAAACCCATTTCTTTTCCGGCGACCGCGAACTTGTCGAACTGCGCAGGCTCGACGAAGCGATCGACTGCCGCGTGCTTCGGCGTCGGCCGCAAATATTGTCCGAGCGTGACGATGTCGACGCCCGCGTTTCGAAGATCGTGCATCGTCTCGATCACTTCGTCGTCGGTCTCGCCGATGCCGACCATGATGCTCGACTTCGTCATGCGCGATGAATCACGCTCTTTCACGCGCTTCAAAACGTCGAGCGAGCGTTCGTAGCTGCAACGCACATCGCGAATCGTTCGTTGAAGACGACGCACGACCTCGATGTTGTGCGCCCAAACGTCGGGCTTCGCTTCGACCGTGACATCGACGTAATCCATGTGACCGCCGAAATCGCCGAGCAGCGTCTCGATCAAAAGATCCGGACGAAGCTCACGCAAACGCGTGACGGTGCGCGCAACGTGAGAAGCGCCGCCGTCCAAAATGTCGTCGCGATCGACCATCGTCAAAACGACGTATTGCAAACCGAGCTTCGAAATAGCGCGCGCCACGTGCTCCGGCTCGCGCACGTCGACCGCGCCACGCGGATTGCCGGTCGTTACCGCGCAAAAACGACAACCACGCGTGCAGACGTCACCGAGCAACATGACTGTCGCCGTGCCTTCGGCCCAACACTCGCCGACGTTCGGACAACGCGCCTCTTCGCAAACCGTGTGCAGATCGAGCTCGCGCAGCGTCGACTTCAGACGCGTATAGGACTCACCGCCCGGCGCGCGCACTTTCAGCCACGGAGGCTTCGGAGAAAATCGCGGAGGGATGACCGACATGCGTCCTACCTAGCACGAATACCCTAGAAATTCAGCGTGGCGGCGCGGTGGGCGCACACGTCGAGACGCCGGCACCGACGATCGCGAAGCCGGTGTTGCCGACGACGACGTCGATCGATTTGTCGCCGGATGCTTTGTATTGCGTGACCGAGCTGGCGACGCCGTCTGGTGATGTATAGAACCAAAAATCGCCGCCCCAGAAAGAGAACGCGAACGCCATTCCGGTGTTGACGCCGTCGAGCGGAACTTGATCGGCGAGCAGAGTGGCGCCGGAGGTTTTGTCGATCTTCGCAAGCGTGGCATACGGCGAGGTCGTGACGAATGCGTAGAGATCGCCATTGCCCGTGCCGGTGAGCTCCGCTGCTTTTCCGGCGAGACCGTCGGTGAACGGACCAATCGTCGAGAGTTTGAGCGACGTCAAATCCAGGGAATTTACGCCGCTTCCCTTGCTCTGACCGTTGTTCGGAACGGCGAACAAAGTCTCCGCGGTCGAGCCTACGGCGTTGCTCGAGAATGCCATTCCCCATCGCTGCTCATTTTGATTGTTGCTGGGCGAGTAGGTGGTCGCGGTGCACGCAGCGTTTGCGGTGCTCACTTTGAAAAGCTCGCCGTCGTCGAAATTCACCCAAGCCGTTCCGCTGCGATCTACGCCCATCGAGTTGGGTGTCGGGTCACTGAGCGCGCCGCCGCTCGTCGGACATTTCAGCTTGCCGATAGTGCTGAACTTGAGCGTCGACGGATCGAAGCTGTGCAGGCCGTTCGTAGAATCGACGACGTAGACGAGCTTCGCCGCGTCCGAGCATCCGTCCGAGCCGATGGTGCCGCCTCCGCCTTCGCCATTTCCGAGTGCGCCACCGCTCGAACCGTCGCCGAGCGCGCCAGTGCCGCCGTCTCCGTTGAACCCAGAGCCGCTATTGGCGCCGCTACACGCGAGAGGAGGCGCTCCCGCCGCAAGCAGGCCGAGACCAACCATCATCCAAGCCCGCACCGGTACCCGCAAAAATGAAGCTCCGCGCACGATCGCCTCCGCGTCAGGTGTTGATGAACCGTAGCATGACTCGCATCTTCGTCAGCTGATCATGCGAGATGCGCAAGCGTGGCTTCGCTCGATGGCTCTGCGGCTCCGCGCTCGGTGAAGATCGCGTCGATCAATCGCGCCGGTGTCACGTCGAACGCGGGATTTCGTGCGCGAACGTTGTCCGGCATCACGCGCACGTCTCCGATGTGTGAGACCTCTTGCTCGGATCGCGCTTCGATCGGAATGTCGGCGCCGCTGGGGGTCGCGAGGTCGACGGTGCTCCATGGTGCCGCCACGTAAAAGGGCACGTCGTGAAGTCGAGCCAGACACGCGACGCCGTAAGTTCCGATCTTGTTGGCGACGTCACCGTTTTTCGCGATGCGATCTGCGCCGACGATCGCGACGTCGATCGCGTGCGCTGCAAAAAGCGAGGCGATCATGTTGTCTGTGACGACCTCGACGGGAATGCCGTCGCGATCGAGCTCCCACGCAGTGAGTCGAGCGCCTTGCAAAAGCGGCCTTGTCTCGCTCGCGATCACTCGCACTTTTTTTCCGGCGGCGTGCGCGGCGCGAACGAGCCCGAGCGCGGTTCCGAAACCGCCCGTGGCCAGTGCGCCCGCATTGCAATGCGTGAGGATGGTGGCGCCGTCTCTTATTTTTTCTGCACCGAGCTCACCGATTTTTTTGCACGCAGCGACGTCCTCGCGATGAATGCTGCGGGCCTCCGCCGCGAGGCGCGCGATTCGTTCAGGCCCCGCAACCGTCGTAATTTCCGCTGCCAATCGCATCATGCGATCGATGGCCCACCCGAGGTTCACCGCCGTAGGTCTGGTCGCGCGCAAAGCATCAGCAGCTTTTTGCATCGCGTCCGAGAATTCGCGACCCGTGTCTTTCGATGTCGTCGCCGCCGCCAAAACCAATCCGTACGCCGCCGCGATTCCGATCGCCGGAGCGCCGCGCACCATCATCTCCGAAATCGCTTCGGCGACTTGCTCCGGCCGATTCAAAATCTCGTACTTCTCTGCCGACGGCAATTTTCGTTGATCGAGGATCACGACCGCACGATCTCCCGGCATGAGCTCGACTGCCGAATACGTTGCGCCGGAAAGCGGCTCGGGATGCGGATGCGCGCGCCCGGTTCGCAAGGTCGGAATGAATCCGCTCGTCATCAGAAGAGCCTACTCCGCATCGAGCGCAACCCTCTGACGATCCACATTCTTTTTTGGCGCACCGAGCTCGAGCGCGTGGTCGAGCTCCTTCTTCGCGTCGTTTTTTCGTCCGAGCTTTCCGAGCGCCCACGCACGACCGAGCGACGCCGCCGCGTAATTCGGGCGCTTGGCCAGCAGCGCGTCGTACGCCGTGAGCGCGAGCGCGCCGTCACCACGCACGACAGCCACTGTTGCAAGACCCAACCAATTTTCGATCGCTTCCGGATCACTCGCCAGGCCTGCGCGATACGCCTCCTCTGCGCCATCCAAATCACCCGTGTGCACGCGCACCAAACCCAGCGCGTGAAATGTCTCCGCATCTTTTTGTCCGCGACGCACCGCTTCTGCGAGTCGTGGCTCTGCAGCTTCGGCCTCGCCCCAATGCGCCGCGCGCATTCCGCCTTCATGCGGGCCCGCCGGAGAATTCGGCGCAATTTTCGCGGCTTCGTCATACGCAGCGAGCGCCTCTTCGAATTTGTGCGCGAGCTCGTACGCGTGGCCGAGCTCGATGTTTGGTGTCGGATCATCTGCCGGCATGCGACGCGACAGATCGTCGATCTCCAATTTTGCTTCAGCCAAATCTCCCGTTTCGGCGAGCACGCGAATGAGCAAGCGACGCGCTTTCAAATCTTCCGGGTGCTTGTCGAGATCCGCGCGGAGCAGCTTGATCGCGTCGTCCTCCTGATGATTGCGCGTGAGCTCGATCGCCTTGTCCATCGGGCTGGTTGGAGCACACGCCGCGGTACAGATCAGCGAAGCGCCGAGCGCCATCGCAACCGCGAACCGAAGGTGGTACACGGGCCGAAGATTAGGCCAAGTCGTTACTAGAGGAGAGAGCTATGGCAGACATTCGAACGATTGGTGTGCTCGGCGCAGGACAGATGGGCGGAGGCATCGCGCAAGTTGCAGCGACCGCGTCGTATGACGTGAAGCTCGCCGACGCGACGATCGAGCTCGCGCAAAAAGGCAAAGCCAAGATCGACGCGATCTTGGGCAAGCAGGTCGAAAAGGCCAAAATCACGGCGGATCAGAAGAATGCAATCGTCAGTCGCATCACGCCCGTCGCATCGTCCGCAGATTTTTCGGATTGCGATTTGGTGATCGAAGCGGCGACCGAGCAGCTCGATCTGAAATTGAAATTGTTCGCCGGTTGCGACGCAGCGATGAAGCCTGGCGCGATCTTGGCGAGCAACACCTCGTCGATTTCGCTGACCAAGCTCGCGGGCGTGACGAAGCGTCCGGATCTCGTCGTCGGAATGCACTTCATGAATCCGCCGCCGCTGATGAAGCTGGTCGAGATCGTGCGCGCCGTTCAGACGAGCGATGCGACGTATGCGACGGTGAAAGCGGCCGCCGAAAAAATGGGCAAGACGACGACCACCAGCAAAGACGCGCCAGGATTTTTGGTGAATCGCATTTTGATTCCGATGCTGAACGAGGCTTGTTTTGCGCTTCAAGAAGGGGTCGGCACGCCGGAGGACATCGACACCGGCGCGAAGCTCGGACTCAATCATCCGATGGGCCCGCTCGAGCTCGCCGACTTGATTGGCCTCGATACCGTGCTGTTCATCGCGGAGGTGTTGCATCGCGATTTGGGTGATTCGAAATATCGCGCGCCGACGCTGCTCCGAAATTTGGTGGCAGCCGGTTGGGTCGGAAAGAAAAAAGGGCGCGGCTTTTATCAGTACGACGAAAAAGGTCAGAAGATT